>NZ_JBNHFD010000123.1:0-6838 GCF_059089865.1 Arthrobacter sp. Y3221157 | reverse complement strand
GGTGACGCCCGGCAGCGCCGCCAGCGCCGAACGGAGGTGCTCCCCCACGGCGGTGGCGTTGGCCAGGACGTTCTGGCTTTCGATCGCGTGCAGCGTGGCGAGGGCGGCCGCCGTCGCCACCGGGTTCCCGCCGAAGGTGGTGCCATGCTGGCCGGCGGACAACAGCGACGACGTCTGCTCACCCATGGTCACCAGGGCGCCAATGGGGAAGCCACCGCCCAGGCCCTTGGCCAGCGTGATGGCGTCCGGGACGATTCCCGCCTCTTCGCTGGCGAACCACTTGCCGGTCCGGCCGACGCCGGTCTGGACCTCATCCAGGATCAGCAGCGCGCCCACCCTGGCAGTCAGCTCCCGTGCCGCCCGGAGGTACTCGGCCGAAAGCGGGCGTACTCCCGCCTCACCCTGGATGGGCTCGAGGAAGACCGCCGCGACGGTTTCGTCCACGGCGGCTTTGAGCGCCTCGATGTCGCCGAACGGGATGTGCTCCACGCCGCCGGGCAGCGGCTCGAACGGAGCCCGGTAGGCTTCCTTGGCGGTCAGGGCAAGTGCGCCCATGGTCCGGCCATGGAAGGCTCCCTCGAGGGCGATGATTTTGGTCCGCTGCACGCTGCCGCCACCCAAGTTGCGGCGGGCAAGCTTGAACGCTGCCTCGTTCGCCTCGGTGCCGGAATTGGTAAAGAACACCTTGGACCCGGCAGGCGCGTTGGCCAGCACCAGGAGCTTTTCGGCCAGTGCGATCTGGGTGGGGCTGGTGAAGAAGTTGGAGACGTGGCCCAGGGTGGAGAGCTGGCTGGCGATGACCGACGTGACGAACGGGTGCGCATGGCCCAGTGCGTTGACGGCGATCCCGCCGAGCAGGTCAAGGTACTCCTTGCCGTCGGCGTCCCACACCAGGCAGCCGGCACCGCGGACCAGGACGCGCTGCGGGGCGCCGAACACTCCCATGAGCGAGGACGAATACCGTGACAGCCATTCGGAACCGGCATGGCCGGTGGTTTCCACGAGTTCGGACACTGGTGACTTTTCCACCGTATTCATCCGTTGATCTCCTCGTCCGGAACAACCTGGGTGCCGATTCCGGCGGTGGTGAATGTTTCAAGGAGCATGGAATGGGGCAGCCGGCCGTCCACGATGTGGGCCCGTTCCACGCCCTCGTCAATGGCCTTGAGGCAGGCGGCCATCTTGGGGATCATGCCCGATTCGAGCCGGGGCAACATGTCCCGCAGTTCGGAAGCCGTAAGGGAGGAGATCAGCGACGACTTGTCCGGCCAGTTGGCGTACAGGCCCTCGACGTCGGTGAGGATGACCAGCTTGGACGCGCCCAGGGCCGAGGCAACGGCCGCCGCCGCGGTGTCCGCGTTGACGTTCAGCACCTGGCCCGTGGGCTGGAACCTCGCGGCACCTGCGACGCCCTCGCCGCCGTCGACGATTTCCGGGGCCACGGTGGAGATCACGGGGATCCGGCCCGCGCCGAGGATGTCCATGACACCGGCGGGGTCGACGCCCACCACCTCGCCCACCAGGCCCAGGTCCACCTCTTCGCCGTCAACCACTGTCCCGGTGCGGACGGCGCGCAGCAGGCCGCCGTCTTCACCGGACATGCCCACGGCGTAGGGGCCGTGGGAGTTGATGAGCCCCACCAGTTCGCGGCCCACCTGTCCGGTGAGGACCATCCGGACCACGTCCATGGCCTCCGGCGTGGTGACGCGCAGGCCGCCCTTGAACTCTGATTCGATGCCCAGCCGGCCCAGCATGGAGTTGATCTGGGGCCCGCCGCCGTGAACCACCACGGGATGGACGCCCACATGGTGGAGGAACACGATGTCCTCGGCGAACGCGCGGCGGAGTTCGTCATTGACCATGGCGTTGCCGCCGTACTTGATCACCATGGTGGTGCCGGCAAAACGCTGGATCCAGGGCAGCGCCTCGATCAGGGTGGCGGCCTTGGCCTGGGCGTCGGACATGCTGGTGGTCTCGCGCGTCTGGGTGTTCATGCTGTCTCTTCCGCGGGGATCGGCGTTGGCTGAAACGGTGCTAGCTGGAGTAGGCGCTGTTCTCGTGCACGTAGTCGTGGGTGAGGTCATTGGTCCAGATGGTCGCTTCTGCGTCACCGGCCTGCAGGTCGATTTCCACCAGGACCTCGCGCGGCTCCAGGTTCACCAGGCTCCGGTCGTCGCCGATGCTGCCGTTGCGGCAGATCTGGATGCCGTTCATGGCCACGTTGAGCTGGTCCGGCTCGAACGCTGCGTCCGTGGTGCCCACCGCTGAGAGTACGCGCCCCCAGTTGGGGTCCTTGCCGAAGATGGCGGCCTTGAAGAGGTTGGACCGGGCCACGGAGCGGCTGACGGTCTCGGCGTCGGTTTCACTGGCAGCGTTGAAGGTCCGGATGGCGATGTCGTGGCTGGCGCCTTCGGCGTCTGCGATGAGTTTCCGTGCCAGCTCGGCGCAGACCTTGGTCAGGCCGGCCGTGAAGACCTCGGCGGCCGGAACCGCTCCTGACGCTCCGGAGGACAGCAGGACAACGGTGTCGTTGGTGGACATGCAGCCATCGGAATCGGCGCGGTCAAAGGTGACGCGGGTGGAGTCCCTGAGGGCCAGGTCGAGCAGTTCCGGCTGCACAGCTGCGTCGGTGGTCAGCACAACCAGCATGGTGGCAAGGCCGGGGGCCAGCATGCCCGCGCCCTTGGCGATGCCGCCGATGCTGAATTCCTGCCCGTCCGCGTCAGTGCCGATGAACAGCGCTGACTTGGGGACGGAATCGGTGGTCATGATGGCTTCGCCGGCTTCCGGTCCGCCTTCGGTGCTGAGGGCAGCGGCAGCGGCCTCAACACCGGGCAGGATCTTGTCCATGGGCAACTGCTCGCCGATCAGGCCGGTGGAGCAGACAAAAACGTCGGTGGCCGAAATTCCCAGGACTTCGGCTGCCTTTTCGGCGGTGCTGTGGGTGTTCTGGAAACCGGTGGGCCCGGTGCAGGCGTTGGCACCGCCGGAGTTCAGCACCACGGCATCCACGCGGCCATCGGCGACCACCTGGCGGGACCAGTGGACGGGAGCGGCAGCCACCCGGTTGCTGGTGAACACGGCTGCGGCGGCCTTGGACGGGCCGTCATTGACCACCAGCGCGAGGTCCGGCTTGCCGGAAGCCTTGAGTCCGGCGGTGACGCCGGCGGCGCGGAATCCCTGGGGCGTGGTGACGGTCACGGGGCTACTCCCTGCAGGTCAAGGCCGGCGGTTTCCTGCAGGCCGAGTGCGATGTTCATGGACTGGACAGCGCCACCGGCAGTGCCCTTGGTGAGGTTGTCGATGGCGCAGGTGGCGATGACGCGGCCGGTGTGGCCGTCGAAGGCCAGCTGCATGGCGGCGTGGTTCGAACCCTGCACACTCTTGGTGCCGGGCCACTGGCCCTCGGGCAGCAGGTGGACGAACGGCTCGTCGTCGTAGGCGTCGGCCCAGGCCTGCCGGAGCTGCTCTGCCGTGATGCCGGGCTTCACCTTGGCTGTTGCGGTGGTGAGGATGCCCCTGCTCATGGGTGCCAGGGTGGGCGTGAAGGACACAGTGACCTGTTCGCCCGCGGCATTGGACAGTCCCTGCTCTATCTCCGGAGTGTGGCGGTGCCCGCCGCCTACGCCGTAGGGGCTCATGGAGCCCATCACTTCGGCGCCGATGAGGTTGACCTTTGCGGCCTTGCCCGCACCGGAGGTGCCGGACGCGGACACGATGACGACGTCGTCGGGCTGCAACAAACCGGCGGCGAACCCGGGCGTCAGCGCCAGCAGGGCCGACGTCGGGTAGCAGCCGGGCACTGCAATCCGCGTGGCGCCCTTGAGCGCCTGGCGCTGGCCGGGGAGCTCGGGGAGGCCGTACGGCCACGTGCCCGCGTGGGCGGAGCCGTAGAACCTTTCCCACGCGGACGGGTCCTGCAGGCGGTGGTCGGCACCGGCGTCGATCACCACCGTCCCTTCCGGCAGCTGGGCGGCGATTTCGGCGGAAGCGCCGTGCGGCAGGGCGAGGAATACGACGTCGTGGCCGGACAGGTTGTCCACCGTGGTGTCTTCCAGGATCCGGTTGGCGAGCCCGTGCAGGTGCGGCTGCAATTCGCCTAAGCGCGAGCCCGCGTTGCTGTGCGCCGTGATCGCGCCGATGGTGACGTCCGGGTGTCCGGCCAGGAGTCGGAGGACTTCTCCTCCGGCGTAACCGCTGGCGCCCGACACTGCAACAGAAATAGTCATGCCCCCGACTATACAGCAATAGTTATGCATCATGCCCGATATTTATGCATGACCTTGCTTCCCCGCTTCCGGGTATCCCTAGGATGGGTGACAGCATCGGGAGCCGGACGCGCCGGGTCCTGGAAAGGGGAGCAATGACGCACGCAATCGTCGCACGGCAGGCAGGCGGACCGGAAGTCCTCGTCTACGAGGAGGCGGAGCCTCCCATGCCGGGTCCCCGGCAGCTGTTGGTGAAGGTGCGGGCGGCAGGCGTCAATTTCATCGACACGTATAAGCGCAGCGGCACCTACAAGGTCCCGTTCCCCTTCACCCCGGGATCGGAAGCCGCAGGGACGGTGGAGGCAGTGGGTGAAGGGGTTACCGCCTTCTCCGTTGGCGACCGGGTAGCCACTGCCGAGGGATTCGACTGCTATGCGGACTACATGCTGGTGGCCGAGGATACCGCTTTGCCCGTTCCGCGCGGTCTGGACGACTTCGCGGCGGCAGCACTTCCCCTGCAGGGGATGACGGCGCACTTCCTGATGAATTCCACCTTCAAGGTGGAGCCCGGGCACACCGTCCTGCTGCATGCCGGCGCAGGCGGCGTGGGGCTGCTCCTGATCCAGCTGCTGAAGGCCAGGGGCGCAGAAGTGGTTACCACCGTCTCCACCGAGGAAAAGGAGCAGCTTGCACGGGGGGCCGGCGCTGACCATGTGGTGCGGTACGACCGGTTCGCACAGCACGTCAGGGAGATCACCGGCGGCAGGGGCGCAGACGTGGTGTACGACGGCGTGGGAAAGGACACCTTCGACGGCTCCCTCGATGCCCTCCGGGTGCGCGGCACGCTGGTGCTCTTCGGCGCAGCCTCCGGCCCCGTTCCTCCCGTTGACCCGCAACGGCTCAATTCCGGCGGATCCCTGTTCCTCACCAGGCCCACCATCGCCCACCATCTGAGGGATACTGCCGAGCGGCGCTGGCGCTCGGACGAGATCTTCGCAGCTGCTGCTGACGGAAGCCTTAAGGTCCGGGTCGGTGCCCGCTATCCGCTGTCCCAGGCGGCACAGGCCCATCGGGACCTGGAGGGCCGGCGCACCACGGGCAAGGTGCTCCTGGTTCCGTAAGCCGCCGCTCCGCAGTGGCCAACGCACCTGCTGAATGAACAAGAGGTGAACGGCCGGACCGCAGGAACGCCGGGTTTGGCCGGGGGGTACATCTTCTGTTCATCTGGCACAGGCAAAATGCCCCAGTGACTCAGCAGCAGGTCCCCCTTGAGGATGTCCCTTCCACGTATCCGCCCCAGATGCCGGGGTCCCTGGCCGCTCCCCCGGCCCGGACGCTGATCGACATCCTGCAGGACACTGCGGCCCGTTACCCGGAGGCATCGGCCCTGGACGACGGCCGCCGCCCGCTCAGTTACGCCCAGCTGATGGCTGAAGTCCGGGCGGCGGCCCGGCGGCTCCACCAAGCCGGCCTCGGCGCCGGGGACAAGATAGGCGTGCGGATCCCGTCGGGGACCAACGAGCTGTATGTTGCCATCCTCGCGGTACTCCTGGTGGGCGCGGCCTACGTCCCCGTGGATGCGGACGATCCGGAGGAGCGCGCCCGCCTGGTCTTCGGGGAAGCCAGAGTGGCCGGTGTCCTGGAAGCCGGTAGCGTGCTCCGCGGCGTGGACCTCGTCCCCGCCGGCCGGACGGCACCGTTTGCCGGTGCCCGGCCGCCTGCCCCCGACGACGACGCCTGGGTCATCTTCACCTCCGGATCCACCGGCACGCCGAAGGGCGTTGCTGTCAGCCACCGCTCGGCAGCAGCCTTTGTGGATGCCGAGGCAAGGATCTTCCTCCGGGATGAACCCCTGGGCCCCCAGGACCGGGTTCTGGCCGGACTCTCGGTGGCCTTCGACGCGTCCTGCGAGGAGATGTGGCTTGCCTGGCGCCACGGGGCATGCCTGGTTCCCGCACCCCGGGCGCTGGTGCGCACCGGCATGGACCTCGGCCCGTGGCTGATCAACCACGGGATCACCGCCGTCTCAACCGTTCCCACGCTTGCGGCACTCTGGCCCGCCGAATCGCTTGAGAACGTCCGGCTGCTGATTTTCGGCGGGGAGGCCTGCCCGCCGGAGCTTGCCGCGCGCCTTGCGGTGGAGGGCCGGGAGGTCTGGAACACGTACGGCCCCACGGAAGCAACCGTCGTAGCCTGCGCCGCCCCGCTGGGCGGTCCGGGACCTGTCCGGATCGGCGTGCCGCTGGACGGCTGGGACCTGGCCGTCGTTGACTCGGACGCGGTGCCGGTGGCCGAGGGCGAAGTGGGGGAGCTGATTATTGGCGGCGTCGGGCTGGCCCGCTACCTCGACGCCGCCAAGGACGCGGAGAAATACGCGCCGATGCCGAGCCTGGGCTGGGACCGGGCCTACCGTTCCGGGGACCTGGTCCGGTTTGAGCAGGCGGGCCTGGTCTTCCAGGGCCGGGCCGACGAGCAGGTGAAGCTCGGCGGCCGCAGGATTGAACTGGGCGAGGTGGATGCGGCGCTGCAGGCCCTTCCCGGCGTTGCCGGCGCTGCCGCCGCCGTCCAGACCACCGCAGCCGGAAACCAGATCCTGGTGGGCTACCTTGCCCCGGCTTCGGGGCAGGACC
>NZ_JBNHFD010000122.1:0-6886 GCF_059089865.1 Arthrobacter sp. Y3221157 | reverse complement strand
GGACGCGGAAGCCGTGTGGCGGGGCGCGTTCCTTGCCCACGGCTCGCTCACCGAGCCGGGCCGGTCCTCCTCGCTGGAGGTCACCTGCCCCGGCCCGGAATCCGCACTGGCGCTGGTGGGGGCCGCGCGCCGGCTGGACATCCAGGCCAAGGCGCGGGAAGTCCGCGGCGTGGACCGCGTGGTCATCCGCGACGGCGATACCATCGCCGCCCTCCTCACCCGCATGGGCGCCCACGATGCGCTGATGGTCTGGGAGGAGCGGCGCATGCGCAAGGAAGTCCGCGCCACCGCCAACCGCCTGGCCAACTTCGACGACGCCAACCTGCGCCGCTCGGCCCAGGCAGCAGTGGCAGCCGGTGCCCGTGTAGAGCGTGCCCTCGAGATCCTGGGCGACGACGTTCCCGAGCACCTGAAGTACGCAGGCGAGCTGCGCGTGGCACACAAGCAGGCCAGCTTGGACGAACTGGGGCGCCTGGCCGACCCCGTCATGACCAAGGACGCGATTGCCGGACGCATCCGCCGCCTCCTGGCCATGGCGGACAAACGCGCCGCTGACCTCGGCATTCCCGGTACGGACGCCAATGTGACGCCCGAAATGCTGGACGAGTGACCGACCCATAGAATCAAAAAGATTCCGGGCGCCCGCCGCCCGGATGCACAATCCGAGAGTTACCAACCGGACCGAGCGTCCACGATATTGGAGGATTTTGTGACCGAGTACGTATTGCCGGAACTCAGCTACGACTACGCCGCCCTTGAACCGCACATCTCCGCGCGGATCATGGAGCTGCACCACAGCAAGCACCACGCCGCCTACGTTGCTGGCGCCAACAACGCCCTCGCACAGCTGGCCGAAGCCCGCGAGAAGGGCGACTTCGCCAACATCAACAGGCTCTCCAAGGACCTCGCGTTCCACACCGGCGGGCACGTCAACCACTCCGTGTTCTGGAACAACCTGTCCCCGGACGGCGGCGACAAGCCCGAGGGTGAGCTGGCTGCCGCCATCGACGACGCCTTCGGCTCCTTCGACGCCTTCCGCGCGCAGTTTTCGGCAGCCGCACTCGGCCTGCAGGGATCGGGCTGGGGTTTCCTGGCCTACGAGCCCATCGGTGGCAACCTGGTCATCGAGCAGCTCTACGACCAGCAGGGCAACACGGCGCTGGGCACCACCCCGCTGCTGATGCTCGACATGTGGGAGCACGCCTTCTACCTGGACTACGTCAACGTCAAGGCCGACTACGTCAAGGCGTTCTGGAACATCGTGAACTGGGCCGACGTCGCCAAGCGCTTCGAGGCAGCACGCACCAATGCCACGGGCCTGATCACCCTCCCGTAGTGCCTCGCGCTCAAAGCGCTTGTTACAAACTTCACATTCGGACTTAAATGGGCCGCGATGTGGACCGTCCGCCCCCGCACTTGCGGGGGCGGACCCAGTTAAACGTAAGATAGGTCACGGAAGGCGGTTAGCCTTCAGCAATGAGGCTGGTCGCCCTCCGTATGTAAATCATCTCTGCCCAATGGCGTGCGGGATCTGTTAGTTGGCTTGAACGCCCGCTCAACTAGTAGTGCTTCTAAAAGCACCAAGGAGACTGAAAAAGTGACGACCCGTATTGGTATCAACGGCTTTGGCCGCATCGGCCGCAACTACTTCCGCGCAGCACTTGCACAGGGCGCGGACCTCGAGATCGTAGCCGTCAACGACCTCACCAGCCCCGAGGCCCTGGCACACCTGTTCAAGTACGATTCCGTGGGCGGCCGCCTGAAGGAAACCATCGAGGTCAAAGACGGCAACATCGTCGTCAACGGCAACGTCGTCAAGGTCCTTGCAGAGCGCGATCCCGCCAAACTCCCCTGGGGCGAGCTGGGCGTGGACATCGTCATCGAGTCCACCGGTTTCTTCACCAAGGCCGCCGATGCGCAAAAGCACATCGACGCCGGCGCCAAGAAGGTCCTGATCTCCGCTCCGGCCTCGGACGAGGACATCACTATCGTCATGGGTGTCAACCACAACCTGTACGACAACGCCACCCACAACATCATTTCCAACGCGTCCTGCACCACCAACTGCCTGGGCCCGCTGGCCAAGGTGGTCAACGACGAGTTCGGCATTGAGCGCGGCCTCATGACCACCGTCCACGCCTACACCGCCGACCAGAACCTGCAGGACGGCCCGCACAAGGACCTCCGCCGTGCCCGCGCCGCCGCCGTCAACATGGTGCCCACCTCCACCGGTGCCGCCAAGGCCATCGGCCTGGTCCTGCCCGAGCTGAAGGGCAAGCTGGACGGCTACGCCATCCGCGTTCCCGTGCCCACCGGTTCCGCCACCGACCTCACCGTCACCGTCTCCCGCGAGACCACCGTTGAGGAAGTCAACGCCGCCCTCAAGCGTGCTGCCGAGTCCGAGGAACTGCAGGGCTTCCTGACCTACACGGAGGAGCCCATCGTTTCCTCCGACATCGTCGGCGACCCCGCCTCGTCCATCTTCGACGCCGGACTGACCAAGGTCATCGGCAACCAGGTCAAGGTTGTTTCCTGGTATGACAACGAATGGGGCTACTCGAACCGCCTCGTCGACCTTACGGAGCTTGTCGCGTCCAAGCTGGGCTAGGGTTAGACACATGACATCACACACCCTCAACGAACTTCTCGCTGAAGGTGTCCGCGGGCGGTACATTCTGGTTCGTAGTGACCTGAATGTGCCGCTCGACGGCTCTACAGTCACTGACGACGGCCGCATCAAAGCCTCACTTCCAGTGCTGTCAAAGCTCACGGACGCCGGTGCCCGCGTGCTGGTAACAGCCCACCTTGGACGCCCCAAGGGCGCGCCCGAGGATAAGTACTCCCTCCGCCCCGCAGTGGACCGCCTGGCGGAACTTGCCGGCTTCAAGGTCACCCTGGCGGGGGACACCGTCGGCAGTTCCGCCAAGGAAGCCGCGGCGTCGCTGCAGGACGGCGAAGCCCTGGTCCTGGAGAACGTCCGGTTCGACGCCCGCGAAACCAGCAAGGATGACGCCGAGCGCGGCACCTTCGCTGACGAGCTGGTGGCGCTGACCGGTGACAACGGCGCGTACGTGGATGACGCTTTCGGCGCTGTGCACCGCAAGCATGCCAGTGTTTACGACGTCGCCACCCGGCTTCCGTCCTACCTGGGCGACCTGGTGCACACCGAGGTGGAGGTCCTGCGCAAGCTCACGGCCGATACCCAGCGTCCCTACGTTGTGGTGCTCGGCGGATCCAAGGTTTCGGACAAGCTGGCGGTCATCGACAACCTGATCGGCAAGGCTGACACCATCCTGGTGGGCGGCGGCATGCTGTTCACCTTCCTCGCCGCAGCAGGCCACAAGGTGGCTTCCAGCCTGCTCGAGGAGGACCAGATCCCTGTGGTCAAGGACTACCTGAAGCGCGCCTCGGACGCCGGCACCGAATTCGTGGTGCCCACCGACGTCGTGGTGGCGGAGAAGTTCGCGGCTGACGCTGCGCACGAGACCGTTTCCGCCGACGCCATCGAGGACAGCAGCTTCGGTGCCCAGGGTATCGGCCTGGACATCGGCCCGGACTCAGCCGCTGCGTTCGCAGGCCGGATCAAGGGAGCCAGGACGGTCTTCTGGAACGGCCCGATGGGCGTCTTCGAATTCGAAGCATTCTCCGCCGGAACCCGCGCCATTGCGCAGGCCCTCACCGAAACCGAAGCGTTCACGGTGGTGGGCGGCGGCGACTCCGCGGCTGCCGTCCGCACCCTTGGTTTCGCAGATGACCAGTTCGGCCACATCTCAACCGGCGGCGGCGCCAGCCTGGAGTACCTCGAAGGCAAGGAACTTCCCGGCCTCAGCGTCCTGGACCGCTAGCCAGCACCCCACCTTCCAGTCCTCAGGCCGGCAGGTTGCCCGCGCGGCAGCCTGCCGGCCAATCACTTATCAAGACTTTTTGGAGATTACGTGACTTCGTCAACGAACGGCGCTTTCGACCGCAAGCCCTTCATCGCGGGCAACTGGAAAATGAACATGGACCACGTGCAGGGCATCACCCTCCTGCAGAAGCTGGCCTGGACCCTTTCGGATGCCAAGCACGACTACAGCCGCGTCGAGGTAGCTGTCTTCCCGCCGTTCACTGACCTCCGCGGTGTCCAGACGCTCGTCCAGGGCGACGACCTGGACATCGCCTACGGCGGCCAGGACCTTTCCCAGTTCGATTCCGGCGCCTACACCGGCGACATCTCCGGCCAGTTCCTCAACAAGCTCGGATGCAAGTACGTGCTGGTAGGCCACAGCGAACGGCGCACCATCCACAACGAATCCGACGACGTCCTCAACGCCAAGGTCAAGGCTGCCTTCAAGCATGGCCTCACGCCCGTCCTGTGCGTCGGGGAGGGCCTGGAGGTCCGCCAGTCAGGCACGCACGTCAACCACACGCTGGAACAGCTCCGCGCCGGCGTCGCGGGCCTGACCAGCGAGCAGGCTGCAGAACTCGTAGTTGCCTATGAGCCCGTCTGGGCCATCGGCACCGGTGAAGTTGCCGGCCCGGAGGACGCACAGGAGATGTGCGCCGCCATCCGCGCCGAGCTCGCCTCGCTGTTCGATGCCGACGTCGCTGCCAGGACCCGCCTGCTCTACGGTGGATCGGTCAAGGCCAACAACGCCGCCGCCATCCTGAAGGAGCGCGACGTCGACGGCCTGCTGGTGGGTGGCGCAAGCCTCGATCCGGCCGAGTTTGCTAATATTGTCAGGTTCGAGAGTCACCTGGTGGCGGACTAGTCCGTCCCGCAGCGCACACTCCCGCAATCCCAACTTCCTGAAAGGCCGTCGTGGACGTTCTTCATGTCATCCTGCAGATCCTCCTGGGCATCACCAGCCTCCTGCTGACGCTGCTCATCCTTCTCCACAAGGGACGGGGCGGCGGTCTGTCGGACATGTTCGGCGGCGGAATGAGTTCGGGCCTGAGCTCCTCCGGCGTGGCCGAGCGGAACCTGAACAGGTTCACCGTGATCCTGGGCGTCACCTGGGGCATCGTCATCATCGCCCTGGGCCTGATCATGCGGTTCAGCGGCGGCGACTCCTGATTCTCCTCGGCTGAGGCACGCCGGCGGACACTCCCGCCCGGCGCATCTGCCTACTAAACTGTGGCTGTCGGTTCCCGACAGCCACAGTTTTTGTTTAAGCCAGGCAATTTCGAGGCAGGAGTTCCGGTGGTCCATCCAGCATCAGGCTTCCGCGGTACCCGAGCAGGAGTAACAGCGGGATCAGGTTCCAGCCTCCAGTCCGGCGAGGACCACGGCTCCCCCCTGCCGCGGATCAAGGTGTCCTACTGGTGCGCCAAGGGCCACGAAACGCAGCCCGTGTTCCTCAAGCTGCCGGAAGACCAGATCCCGGTGGTGTGGGACTGCCGGAGGTGCGGGGCTCCCGCCACCAGGGACGGCCATGCCGCGGCAGCGGCCGATGCGCTGGACGATGGCTACAAGAGCCATCTTGAGTACGTTAAAGAAAGGCGCTCCGGCCAGGACGCCGAAGACGTCCTGGCCGGAGCGCTGGAAAAGCTACGCGCCCGCGGGATCCTTTCGGACGAGCTGCTGCGGGACACGTGACGCGGCGTTCTCGTCGATAAGCCAGAGGGTCCGGGCCGTTCCCCGCGGACCGGCGGCGGGCACCTGCACGGGGTTGGCCCCGGCAAGGGCCAGGCCAACCGCACCTGCCTTGTCCTCGCCAGCAACCACCATCCACACCTCCGCGGCCGTGTTGATGGCCGGCAGGGTGAGTGACACGCGCAGGGGCGGGGGCTTGGGGGAGTTGCGGACTCCCACCACCGTCCGTTCCTTTTCCCGGATCCCTGCCTGCTCGGGGAAGAGCGAAGCAACATGGGCGTCAGGCCCCACGCCGAGCAGCACCACATCGAGCCGGGGCAGCGCCGCGGGATGTTCGGGCCGGTCATCGGACATGTCGGCCGCATGTTCGGCCGCCGCAGCCTCCCGCAGCCGCCGTGCATAGTCCTCGGCGGCCTCCTCGGGTGTCTCGAAGTCGTCGGAGGAACCGGGCTGGTGGACGCGCTCCGGGTCCACCGGGATACGCGAGAGCAGGGCGTCAAACGCCTGCTTCGTATTCCGGTCCGGATCCGCGGAACCAACGAAACGTTCGTCGCCCCACCAGAAGTTCACCCTGGACCAGTCGACGGCGGGCGCCGCCGGAGAGTCAGCTACAGCCTTCAGCGTGCCGATGCCCACCGTGCCTCCGGTGAGCACCACAGTGGCCTCGCCGTGTTTGTCCTGCACATCCACGAGCTTGGTGATGAGCCGGGCCGCAATGGCCGCCATCAGGACGGACGAATCAGGATGGACGCTTACTCTGGGCTCAACGCTCACTGGGACGGACGCTCCTTAGATTGGTTCGTGGCAGTCCAATAGTAATCACTTCGCCAAAGACTTCGTCGGGGTCCAGCCGTCGGAGTTCTTCGGCGAGGCAGTCGCGGAGGCTGCGCCGTGGCAGGGAGATCCGTTGGGCTGGCTGGCCGGGCTGGGTGAGCTCGGCGACGGAAAGCCCCGGGCGGAACAGCTGCACATCGCCGCCGGGGCGGCTGAGGCGCACCCGGCGGATCCCGGTCCCCGCTGGGTCGGCCACGATGGTGACCGGCGCGTCCAGGGTGAGGGTGAGCCAGGCGGCGAGCAGGATGGTGCTGGGTGAATCCGAGGCACCTTCGACGGCGACCGCTGTCACCGGGGAGGTGTCCACCTCGTCCAGGGCTGCGGCGAGTTGGATGCGCCAGTTGGTGAGACGGGTCCAGGCGAGGTCGGTGTCGCCGGCCTTGTAGGTGGCGCGGATGTTTTCCAGCGCGGCCTGCGGGTCGGGTTCGTTCGCGGAGTCGGTGATCCGGCGGTGCGCGATGCGGCCGATGGAGGTCT
>NZ_JBNHFD010000121.1:0-7250 GCF_059089865.1 Arthrobacter sp. Y3221157 | reverse complement strand
GCGGGCAGCGGGCGCCGCGGCTGTGGACGGGAACGGCAGCCGCGGACCGGGGGTCCGTCCGTTGGCCCACCGTGCCGCCAGCATTCTGCGATGCCAGCCATCCAGCTTTTCCTTGAGCCTGGCGGGCCGGATGATCCTGTTCCGACCGGACGACGGCGCGGCATGCCTGCGCGTCACCAGTTCCGGAAGGACGGTGGGATGGACAGAGGCTGCCAGGTCGACAGGGCTGGGCGGGGCGCTCCGATAGACGGCAGCCGCCAGGGCCGCAGCCGTCGGCCGGAGCCGCCGGTCCTCGTTGAGCCCGGATTCCAGGGCAGCGGCAAGTTCCTTCGGCACGTCCGGAACGAGCAGGGACAGCGGTGGGCGCTCGGCCGTCACGGGCGGCGCGGCGCCGGTCAGGCAGTACCAGCCGACGGCCGCCAGCGAGTAGACATCCCGTTCCGGCTGCAGACCGGCACGCACCGCATCCACCGGCGCAGGATCCACGAAACCGGGTGTACCCCAGTCTCCCCCGCGGCCGGGATCGCCCAGTATCCGCGCGATGCCGACGTCGGACAGCAACGGCTTGCCCTGGCCGGTGAACAGCACGTTTCCGGGCGCAACGTCCGAATGCGTGAACCCCTTGCCGTGCAGGTACGCCAGCGCCTGGCCAATCGGCGTCAACACCGTGACTGTCTCCCCGATGCCCAGCCGGCCCCGGGCCGCAACGAGATGGGCAAGAGAACCACCCGGGGCGTAGTCCAGGACAAGCGCTGTGCCGCCCCCGGACCCGGAATCGAAGCGGACGGCGTGGTGCGCGGTGGTGAGGTGCTGGTGGTCCAGCACGGAGAGGATGCGGATCTCCCGCTGTACAGCGTCTTCCTGTACAGCGTCTTCCTGTACGGCGTCTTCCTGTACGGCGTTTTCAGCCAGGCGCCCGCTCCCGTGCCGGTTCTTACCGGTGGGGTGGAAGCACTTCAGGGCGAACTCCCGGCGTGTCTGGTTTTCCGTACCCAGCCAGACCGTGGCGCTTCCGCCGTGGCCTAGGAGCCGCCCCGTGGTGTAACCGGGGATCTGCGGAACCGTTGCCTCGTCCATCCCTCATGTCTACTCGAATCCGCTGGAACCTGCAGAAGTTATCCACAGGCGGCGCTCTTCCGCCAGTGGGTGCGGGCAGAGGTGGTGAGGTTGGCCACTAAACCGGGTACGCGCCGCTGCGGCGTCTAAGCTGGATGCCATGACTCTTGAGTTTTCACAGCTGGGTCTGGCCCCCGACTTCGTGGATTACCAGCAGGCGTGGGACATCCAGCGCGAACTCCATGACAAAGTAGTCGCAGGCCAGGCACCAAGCACTGTGCTATTGCTGGAACATGCTGCCGTCTACACCGCGGGAAAGCTCACGGAAGACCACGAGCGGCCCTTCGACGGCACTCCCGTTGTGGCTGTGGACCGCGGCGGAAAGCTCACCTGGCACGGGCCCGGCCAGCTCATTGCCTACCCCATCCTCAAGCTGAAGAACCGCGCGGGAATCCGGGACTACGTTGAGCGGCTGGAAGCGATAATGATCGCCGTCATGTCCGACTACGGCATTCAGGCCGAACGCATCAAAGGCCGGGCCGGCGTGTGGATCAGGGCTGACGAAAAGGGTCCGGACCGAAAAATAGCCGCCATTGGCATCAGGGTACTTAACGGTGTCACCATGCACGGCATCGCCATTAACTGCAGCAATGACCTGGCACCCTACGGGCAGATCATCGCCTGCGGCATCACGGATGCGGGAGTGACCACCATGTCCCTGGAGACGGGGCAGGACATCCGCCCGGCCCACATCATTGAACGCATTGTGGAAGAATTCCGCAAGCACGAAGAAGCACTCGTATCAAGCCCTGAAGGAGCTCTACTGTGACACTGGCACCCGAAGGCCGGAAGATGCTGCGGATCGAGCAGCGCAACGCGGCCGTCCCGGTGGAGCGCAAGCCCGACTGGATCAAGGCCAAGGTCCAGATGGGCCCGGAGTTCGTCGGACTCAAGAACCTCGTCAAAAAAGAAGGCCTGCACACCGTCTGCGAAGAAGCCGGCTGCCCCAACATCTTCGAATGCTGGGAAGACAAGGAAGCCACCTTCCTCATCGGCGGCTCCGAATGCACCCGCCGCTGCGACTTCTGCCAGATCGACACCGGCAA
Organism: Arthrobacter sp. Y3221157; assembly: GCF_059089865.1. NCBI lineage: Bacteria > Bacillati > Actinomycetota > Actinomycetes > Micrococcales > Micrococcaceae > Arthrobacter > Arthrobacter sp. Y3221157. The sequence goes on along the minus strand of NZ_JBNHFD010000121.1, from coordinate 5,088 downwards.
ACCCTCACCCCTGGACCGGTTCGAACCCACCAAAGTGGCCCGCTCCGTGCAGTCCATGCAACTGCGCTACGCCACCGTCACCGGCGTCGCCCGGGACGACCTCGAAGACGAAGGCGTCTGGCTCTACGCCGAAACCGTCCGCAAGATCCACGAACTGAACCCCGGCACCGGCGTCGAACTGCTCATCCCCGACTTCTCCGGCAACCCCGACCACATCACCGCGATCTGCGACTCCAACCCCGAAGTCTTCGCCCACAACGTCGAAACCGTGCCCAGGATCTTCAAGCGCATCCGCCCCGCGTTCCGCTACGAACGCTCCCTGGACGTCATCACCCAGGGCCGGAACCAGGGCATGGTCACCAAATCCAACCTCATCCTGGGCATGGGCGAAACCCGCGAAGAAATCAGTGAAGCCCTCCGCGACCTCCACCAGGCCGGCTGCGACCTGATCACCATCACCCAGTACCTGCGCCCCAGTGAACGGCACCTGCCCGTGGACCGCTGGGTCAAACCCCAGGAATTCCTGGACCTCCAGCACGAAGCCGAAGACATCGGCTTCCTCGGCGTCATGTCCGGGCCCCTGGTCCGCTCCTCCTACCGCGCCGGCCGGCTCTGGGCCACCGCCATGCGCAAAAAAGGCCGCGACATCCCCGCCGAACTCGCCCACATCGCCGACGGCATCCAGGACTCCGGCACCACCCGCCAGGAAGCCGCCAGCGTGCTGGCAGCCCACTCCTAGGAAGCAGCAACTTCATAGTCCAGAGCGTGCCCCGGGGGCCGGACGCCGATGATTCGGCGTCCGGCCCCTTGGCTTAAGTCACGTAGAATTGAGGCACTATGGCGAAATCCCCTGATTCCAGCAACTCCACTCCGGCGGGCTCCAGCGCAGTGAAGCGCGGCCTCTTCTCGCGCAAGCCGAAAGAAGCCAAAGCCAAGAAGCCCAGCAGGCTCAAGCAGATCCGCGAAGTCTTCACCATGACCCGCCGGCACGATCCCATGGTGCCGTGGCTGATGCTGCTGGTGTTCCTGGGTGTCGTGGCCGTGAGCTTCCTGGTGGGTTTCTGGCTGGAAAACTGGATTACGGGCCTGATCATCGGCATCCCGCTTGGTTTACTGGGCGCAACCCTGATCCTCTCGCGCCGTGCGGAGCGCGCCGCCTTCGCCCAGATCGAGAACCAGCCTGGCGCCTCCGGTGCCGCGCTCGGAACCCTCCGCCGCGGCTGGATTACGGAAGAACAGCCCGTTGCTGTTAACCCGCGCACCCAGGATGCCGTGTTCCGCGCCATCGGCCGCCCCGGCGTCGTACTGGTCAGCGAAGGCCCCAGCCACCGCGTGAAGCCGCTGCTGGATGCCGAGCGGAAGCGCCTGGCGCGGATCCTGCCCAACGTTACCGTGCACGTGATCGAGAGCGGCCGCGGCGAGGGCCAGGTGCCGCTCAGCCAGGTTGCCAAGAAGATGGGCAAGCTGAAGAAGGAACTGACCAAGGTCGAAGTCAACGCCGTTTCCAAGCGCATCGCGTCGCTGGGCAACAGGCTCCCCATCCCGAAGGGCATCGACCCCTACAAGGCGCGTCCCAACCGCGGACGCTAGGCCTGGGAACGCCCCGGTTACCGGTTCCGACCGGCCGCCGGGGCATTTTTCTTGCAGCTGCCAACCTCTTTCCACTGCCGCATCAAGGACAGGACGTTCCCATGCCACTAAAGAACCTGGTCATCCGCGCATTCCGGATCCTCGCCGTCGCCGAAGCCATCAGCTGGGCTGCCCTGCTGATCGGCATGTATTTCAAGTGGGTTGCAGGCACCACCGAGATTGGTGTCCAGGTAGCCGGGCCGATCCACGGCGCACTGTTCGTGGGCTACGGTGCTGCGGCGCTTGCCCTGTGGAGGCTGCAGCGCTGGCCGTTCACGGTGGCTCTTTTTGCGGGTGTTTCCGCGGTCTTTCCGTTCGCCACCATCCTGTTCGAGCGGTGGGCAGGTAAGCGGGGGTACCTCGGGGATGTGCCTGCGGAGACAAGCCCCACGGCGCCGAGGGAGTCCGCACGCCTCTAGGGCGCGTCAGGGCCGGCCGTGCACGGAGGCCGTTACCGGAGGATGAGCAGGGTGTTCATGGCTTTGTCGTGCAGTCCGCGCTGGTCGGGATCGAAGATGACGGCGGGGATCACCAGGCAAAGCAGTACGGCCCGCACAAGGGCAGCCAGCGGGCCCGGGACTCCGCCGCCCGGCTTCACCACGGCAATGCCCATGGCGCGGTGCCCGATGCTGTATCCGAGGGTGCCCACCAGGAGGGTTTGCTCGACGGCGAACACCGCCAGGGTGGCCCAGGAGTTTCCATCAAAGGCAAAGTTGCTGATCAGCAGCGCGATGCCCCAGTCGATCATGATCGCCAGGATGCGCCGGCCGGCCCGGGCGATGGAGCCGGGCCCGGATTCGGGGAGTCCCAGCCGCTCCCCCGGGTACTTCGAGATGCCGGAGGTGTCCGGTCCACTGAGCCAGGAACCAATGTCTTTGCGATCTACCACTGTCCAAGTTTACCGGCCTCTTTCCCGCGCACTGCCCGCATGCCGGATAGCGTTGGAACATGATGCGTACTGCCGATAGCGTTGCCCTAACGGGGCATTCTGTAACTTGCCCGAAACAATGTGGACATGGACGGGAAATGCCGCGTCCATAGGCTGTTAGCAGTTTCAAGCAATTCCCCGGCAGGGACAAGCACACAGCACGGACAACGCAGCAGGGATAACTGCAGGTTCTCCCTGCTTTCGGATTGCGCTGGATCAGATGGCTTGCACGCCAGATATTACATATGCGTTAGGAGCATAGATGTTTAAGACTGCGGACGAAGTCCTCCAGTTCATCAGGGACGAAGACATTAAGTTCGTCGATATCCGCTTCACCGATCTTCCGGGCGTGCAGCAGCACTTCAACGTCCCCGCCAAGAGCGTTGACGCCGACTTCTTCATCAACGGCCAACTCTTTGACGGCTCCTCCATCCGCGGCTTCCAGGGCATCGCGGAGTCCGACATGCAGCTGATCCCGGACGTGACCACCGCGTTCCTGGACACCTTCCGCATGGAAAAGACGCTCGCGCTGAACTTCTCCATCGTCAACCCCCGCACCGGTGACCCCTACCACCGCGACCCCCGCGGCGTTGCAGAGAAGGCTGAGGCCTACCTCGCGTCCACCGGCATCGCCGACACCGCATTCTTCGCTCCCGAAGCCGAGTTCTTCGTGTTCGACAACGTCCAGTACCAGTCCTCCCCGCAGGGCAGCTTCTACAAGATCGACTCCGAGGAAGCACACTGGAACACCGGCCGCGAGGAAGAGGGCGGCAACCTCGGCTACAAGACCCCCGTCAAGGGCGGTTACTTCCCGGTCTCCCCCACCGACAAGCAGGCTGACCTGCGCGATGCCATGTGCGTGGCCCTGGACGAAGCAGGCCTCGAGGTCGAGCGCAGCCACCACGAGGTCGGCTCCGCCGGCCAGGCTGAGATCAACTACAAGTTCACCACCCTGACCCACGCTGCCGATGACCTGCAGAAGTTCAAGTACGTCATCAAGAACACCGCAGATGCCTGGGGCAAGTCCGTGACCTTCATGCCGAAGCCCGTCTTCGGTGACAACGGCTCCGGCATGCACTGCCACCAGTCGCTGTGGAACGGTGGCCAGCCCCTGTTCTACGACGAGAAGGGCTACGCCGGCCTGTCCGACACCGCCCGCTGGTACATCGGCGGCCTGCTGAAGCACGCCTCCGCCGTCCTGGCCTTCACCAACCCGACGGTGAACTCCTACCGCCGCCTGGTCAAGGGCTTCGAGGCTCCGGTCAACATGGTCTACTCGCAGGGCAACCGCTCCGCCGGTATCCGCATCCCCATTACGGGCAGCAACCCGAAGGCCAAGCGCATCGAATTCCGCGCACCGGACCCCTCTTCCAACCCGTACCTGGCCTTCGCTGCCCAGCTGATGGCCGGCATTGACGGCATCCGCAACCGCATCGAACCGCCCGCACCGATCGACAAGGACCTCTACGAGCTCCCCGCGGAGGAAGCCAAGGACATCCCCAAGGCACCGGGCACGCTCGAGGAGGCCCTCGAGGCCCTCCGCGAGGACAACGAATTCCTGCAGGCCGGTGGCGTGTTCACCCAGGACCTGATCGACACCTGGATCGAGTACAAGTACGAGAACGAGATCCGCCCGCTGTCCCTGCGCCCGAACCCCTACGAGTTCGAGCTCTACTACGGCGTCTAGCCTGATCATGCGGGTGGCACGGCGATAGTCCGCAGACCGTCCGCACATTCCAGAACGAGTTCAGGCGGCTACATGTTTTCAGAAACGTGTAGCCGCCTTTCGTGTATCCGTTCGCACCACGGCTGGACCTCGATTTGCGAGACTACGCTACTGCCCAGTAACTTTGTGTTCGGCTACTTCGCAATCCCCCAATGTTGGAGTAGCCCGAGAGGTCCCGCGATTCCCCCAAGTCGCGGGGCCTTTCGTTGTTCATGAAGGTTCTTGGCTTATCCCGGCAAGACTAGGTGCCGTTGCCTTCTGCGTCGGTCGGCACCTCTTGATCATGGGCGTCCGGGTCGTGGACCTTTCGTGGGATCTTGCCTTCCACATCAGCGGGCGCGGGAGGGTCCTTCTCTTCATCGGTAGACATGGGCCAAGCATAAATCCCGCCAAAAAAGTTCGCACCTGCGCGATGGCGCCGGGTGCGCTGCCCGAAGGTGGGAGCCCGGCCCCTGACGTGCTGAGACCGGGAGCCGGACCCCCTGACGAATGCCCCCCGAGACGAAGACTGATTCAGCCTTCCCCCCAACAAGGTTGAAGAACACCGCCAATCCACATACTCGGCCAATCCGTCATGGAGTGCAATGCCACCCTGCCGCCGTTACCGCATTCCCGCATCCGTGAAGCGTCGGAACATGGTGCGTTGCGGGCCGGACGGGCCCCCGTTGTAGCGGCCGTGGTCAGTGAATCCGGCAACGCGGTAGGCGGCAAGTCCGGCGGGGTTGGCTTCGTTGACGGACAGCACGACGCCGGACTCCCCGGTGCGGTGCCGCTCAGTCAGCCGGGCGGCGGCCCCCACGGCAGC
>NZ_JBNHFD010000120.1:0-7738 GCF_059089865.1 Arthrobacter sp. Y3221157 | reverse complement strand
CCGAGGCTGGCCGCGGCGCTGGTGAGGACTTCGGCGACCGAGCGTCGGCCGTAGGCGGGGGCGGAAGGCAGGTCCTGCGCCTGGCCTGCGGGGGCAAGGGGGGTACTGACAGCCTGGTGCCGGTCTTCGGGCATCAGCGCTGCTGGTGGCCGCGGCTGAGCCGGGTGCCGAAAACACCGGCGCGCGGGCGTGGCGGGAGCGACTGCACATGGGGTGCCGGCGCGCTGGAGCCGGTATTCACTGCGCGCAGGGCACGGGCGAAGAGCTTGGCGTCCTGCACTGCCTGCAGGCCGTCGGCCTCGGCACTGATCCGCAGGACAATGTCCTCCTGGGCGATGGTGCCGGTGTAGCCGTGGTCCGCTTCGCACTGCGGATCCCCGCAGCTGGCAGGGCCCATGTCCAGCCGCTGGCCGCCGGACCAGGCGATGGACAGCGTGAGTTCGCGGACGGGATCGGAGGGCTTGTAGTTCTGCGGCTGGGAGTACATGTAGCTGAGGACCACGGAACGGATCTGCGCCACAGGCACCGATTCGGTGGAGATCTGGGCGACGATCTGCTCGCCGGCCTCGTCCAGCTGCTGGTCGTCGACATGCGTGATCACCAGCATGTCCGAGGTCAGGACCAGGACGGTGATGTGGCGGCGGACCTCGGCACGGTCGAAGTGGGTTTCCAGGTGCACCAGGTGGGCTACGCAGTCGCGTCCGTCCAGGGCATCGTCCACGACGTCGGCCACCAGGCGGGGGTAGAAGCCGGCCTTCTGCAGGGCGTCGTCCAGGCTCTGGCCCTGGGCACCGTGGCTGTGTGAGCTGTGGTGGCGGACGGCCTGGTTGTCATTGCCGGGCGTTTCGGGCGCCGACGCGGGAGGCTGTGAGCTCATGACCCCTATTTTCACAGATCGGCCATACACATTGCGAACCGCGCCGGTCCCGCACGCGCGGGCTCAGCCCAGCATGGCCCGGCGTGCGCTGTCGGTGCGCTGGGCGGCGTTGCCGATCCGGACGTCCGCGGCAAGGATGGTGGCGCCCGACGTGCCGCACAACACGGGATTGAATTCCACCAGTGCGATCTCGGGGTGGTTGTCCTTCATCCAGGCCAGCCTTCCGGCCAGGTCCTCCAGCGCTTCAACGTCGACGGCCGGCAATCCCTGGTACGCGAACAGCTTCCGGGCAGCCCTGGGTGCGCGGATGAAGTCGTGCACGTCGGCGGCGGACAGGGGCGGCACCCGGTGCGCCCAGTCGTCGAGCAGGCTGGTGGCGTCACCGGCCAGCCCGAACGAGACCACCGGACCCAGCAGCGGGTCCTCGATGGCCCTGAACGTGCACGCCTGGCCCACGGGCGCCATGGACTGCACCTCCAGTGCCGGGTCGCCGTAGGCGGCGAGCGCCCGGCGCATCTGGAGGACGTTCTGGCGAAGAGACTCCGGGTCCTGGATGTCGAGCCGTACTCCGCCCAGGTCGAGCCGGTGCCGCAGCGCGGGAGCGGTGGTTTTCAAAGCGACGGGCCAGCCCAGTGCGTCAGCCGCTTCGACGGCCTGCTCCGGGGTATCGAAGCCCACGGACGGGAGCAGCCGGATGCCGTAGTGGCCCAGCAGGGACGCTGCCGCTGCGGGGTCCAGCTGCTTGAGCTGCTCGCCGCGGACATCCCGCAGGAGGACCTCGATCTCGTCGCGTGCCTGCTGCGGGTCGCAGCCGGGGGGTTCCACGAAATGTCCGTGGTCCCGCGATACCCACTCCGCATACCGCACCACGGCCGCGAGCGCAGCGACGGCGGCGCCGGGGTTCGAGTAGCACGGGACGGCGTGGTCAAGCGACCCCACCATGCCCTCGACATAAACGGAGGGGTCCAGGATGCCGGTGAACGCCGCCACCACGGGCTTCCCGGCGGCGGCCGAGCATTCGGCCAGCACTTCGGCGATGCTGTCCACCGTGAGTCCCCGCGCGGGCAGCAGCGCCGCCACCGCCGCGTGCACGGCCTCCGATTCCAGCGCCTTCAGCAGCTCCGCGCGCAGGGCCGGCAGGGCAACGGACCGTCCGGCGTCGAGATCAACCCCGGCCACCAGCTGCGCAACGCTGAGCCCCTGGTCGGTGGCGCTGTCCGCCACCACTTTGCCCAGCGCCTGCGAGTTGCTGAAGATGGCGATGACCGGGCCGGCGGGAAGCGGTTGGCCGGATACAACCTGCGCCACGTCCACCAGCTGCTCGATGGTCTCCACCCTGATGACGCCGGCCTGGCGCAGCATGGCATCCAGTGCCCCCACCGGCGCCTGGGTTGTGCGCACGGCGTGGCCCGGGGGAAGCCGCAGCCCCATGGTGTCCGATTTAGCCACGATCACCGGTTTGGTCCGGGCCAGCCGCCGGGCGAGCCGCGAGAACTTGCGCGGGTTGCCGATGGATTCCAGGTAGAGGCCGACGGCGGAGGTATCGGCGTCGTCCTCCCAGTACTGCATCATGTCGTTGCCGGAGACGTCCGCCCTGTTTCCCGCGGAGAGGAACGTGGACAGGCCCAGCCGGCGCCGGCTGGACGCGGCGTAGAGCGAGACGCCGATGGCGGCGGACTGGCTGAAGAGGCCGAGGCTGCCGCGCAGGGCCAGTGTGGGCGCCATTGACGCGTTGAGCGAGACGTCCGGGTGCGTGTTCACGATCCCGAGCGAGGCCGGGCCGATGACGCGCATCCCGTTCGCCCGGGCCTGCCGCACCAGGTCCCGCTGCCGCTGGAGGCCGCGTTCGCCGTCGTCCGCGAAACCTGCCGAAGCAATCACCAGGCCCTTCACCCCCGCCGCAGCGCAGTCGGCCACAACCCCCGGAACTTCCTCGTAGGGCACCGCAACGACGGCCAGGTGCACCGGATCCGGGACTTCGGACAGGCTGCCGTAGGACAGCATGCCGGCCAGTTCGAAGGCCTCGGGGTTGATGGCGTAGACCGGCCCCGGGTACTTGCCTTCGATGATGTGCTCGAGCAGTTGGTAGCCCACCGTCCCCCATTTGCGGCTGGCACCAATGACGGCAACGGACGGCGGCGTCAGCAGGTCGCGGACGCTCCTCGCCTCCGCGCGGTGCTCGCGGGATTCCATGACGGCCCGGGATTTCTCGGTGGGGTCGATGTTGAACTCAAGACTGACAACGCCGTCGTCGAAATGCCGTTTGACGTCATAGCCGGCGTCGGAGAAGACCATCAGCATCTTGCGGTTCTCCGGGAGCACCTCGGCGGTGAACCGGCGGATCCCGTTTTCGTGCGCGGCGGCGGCGAGGTGTTCCAGCAGGATGGAGCCCAGTCCCCTGCCCTGGTGCGCGTCGGCGATGTTGAACGCGACCTCCGCCTCCGCGGGATCATCCAGCCGGTCGTAGCGGCCGATTCCGATGATTTCCCCGCGGCTGGTGATGACGAACGCCACCCGGTCCTTGTAGTCCACCTCCGTGAAGCGTTTGAGCTCCTTGCTGGACAGCCGGGCCTTGAAGGCGAAGAACCGCATGTAAATTGAATCCTGGGACTGGCGCATATGGAACGCCTGGACCGCATCCGCATCCGAGGGATGGATGGGGCGCAGGTGCGCTGTTCCGCCGTCGCGCAGGACGACATCGGCTTCCCAATGTTCCGGATATTCGCCGTCCCCGGGCTGATCCACCATAGGCTTAGCCTAGCCAAAAACTTCCGGAGCACTCCGGAAAGCTGCACAGTAACCCCCAGAAGGATTCACCAACCCCATGGCCCGCCGCCAAAGTTCAGCCCCTCCCGTGGACACCACCCCCTACACGGAGAACATCGTGAATATCGATGTGACCTCCGAAATGGAGGGTTCCTTCCTGGAGTACGCCTATTCCGTCATCTACTCCCGCGCGCTCCCAGATGCCCGCGACGGGCTGAAGCCGGTACAGCGCCGCATCCTGTACATGATGAGCGACATGGGCCTGCGCCCGGACCGCGGCCACGTCAAGAGCGCCCGCGTGGTGGGTGAGGTGATGGGCAAGCTGCACCCGCACGGCGATACCGCCATCTACGACGCCATGGTGCGCATGGCGCAGGACTTCTCGCTCCGGCTGCCGCTGATTGACGGGCACGGCAACTTCGGCTCGCTCGACGACGGCCCGGCGGCTCCGCGGTATACGGAGGCCAGGCTTGCTGCCGCCGCCCTCACGCTCACCGACCACCTCGACGAAGACGTGGTGGACTTCGTCCCCAACTACGACAACCAGCTGACCCAGCCCGATGTGCTGCCGGCGGCGTTCCCCAACCTGCTGGTCAACGGCGCTACCGGCATCGCCGTCGGCATGGCCACCAACATGGCACCGCACAACCTGGTGGAGGTCATCTCCGCCGCCCGGCACCTGATCGCCCACCCGGACGCCACGCTGGATGACATCATGCGCTTCGTGCCGGGCCCGGATCTGCCCAGCGGTGGCCGGATTGTTGGACTGGACGGCATCCGCGACGCCTACGCCACCGGACGCGGCTCCTTCAAGACCCGCGCCAAAGTCGAGGTTGAACAGCTGTCCGCGCGCCGCACCGGACTGGTGGTCACTGAGCTCCCCTACATGGTGGGCCCGGAGAAGGTGATCGAAAAGATCAAGGACGCCGTCAACGCCAAGAAGCTGACCGGCATCAGCGACATCGTTGACCTTACCGACCGCAAGCACGGCCTGCGCCTGGTCATCGAGCTGAAGAACGGCTTCAACCCCAACGCGGTCCTGCAGCAGCTGTACCGGTACTCGCCGATGGAGGACTCGTTCGGCATCAACAACGTCACCCTGGTGGACGGCCAGCCGCAGACGCTCGGCCTGGTGGACCTGCTGCGGGTGTACGTGAACCACCGGATTGACGTGGTGCGGCGCCGGACCGTGTTCCGGCTGGGCAAGAAGAAGGACCGCCTGCACCTGGTAGAAGGCCTCCTCATCGCCATCGTGGACATCGATGAGGTTATCCAGATCATCCGGTCCTCGGACGAGGCAGCCGCCGCGCGCGCCCGCCTGATGTCCATCTACGACCTCTCCGAAGTCCAGGCGAACTACATCCTGGAGCTGCGGCTCCGCCAGCTCACCAAGTACTCACGGATCGAGCTGGAGAAGGAGCAGGAGGAGCTGCGCCGCGAGATCGAGGAACTGGAGGCCATCCTGGGCTCCGAGGAACTGCTCCGCGGTGTGGTGTCCGACGAACTGGGCGAGATTGCCGAACAGCACGGCACTCCGCGGCGCACCGTCCTGCTGGAATCGGAAGCCGTGTCCCCTACCGTCGCCGCCGAACTGGCCGGCGCCAACGGCAAGAAGGGCAAGCCCGCACCGCTGGCCCTGGAGATCGCCGACGATCCCTGCTGGGCCATCCTCACCGCCTCAGGCCAGATCGGCCGCACCAGCAACCAGGAGCCGCTGGCCGAGGCGGGGCCGCGGAGCAAGCACGACGTGTTCACCTCCGTTGTGAAGACGTCGGCCCGCGGGGAAATCGCGGCCGTCACCTCCCAGGGGCGGATGCTGCGCCTGCAGGTGATGGACATGCCTGTCCTCCCGGCCATGTCAGGACTGCCCAACCTCGCCGGCGGCGTACCGGCCAGGGACTTCCTCACCCTGGTCAAGGGCGAAACCCTGGTGGCGTTTGTCCCGCTGGACGAGGTCCTGGCCATCGGCACCGCGCAGGGCGTGGTGAAGCGGGTACAGCCCGACTACCCGCTGAACCGCGAGGACTGGGAAGTCATCGCCCTGAAGGACAAGGACGTCGTGGTGGGCGTGGCACCCGCCGGGGCTGACGACGCCGAACTGGTGTTCCTCACCAGCCAGGCACAGCTGCTGAAATTCCCGGCGGCCAACGTCCGGCCCCAAGGCCGCACGGCGGGCGGCATGGCCGGCGTCAAGCTGGGGGCGGACGACCGCGTGATCTTCTTCGGTGCGGTGCAGCCCAAGGACGAGGCCGCCGTCGTGGTCACCATTGCCGGCAGCAACGGCGCCCTGCCGGGCACCGCTCCCGGCACCGCCAAGGTGACGGCTTTCTCGGAGTACCCTGCCAAGGGGCGTGCTACTGCCGGCGTCCGGGCGCACCGGTTCCTGAAGGGCGAGGACACGCTGCTGCTCGCGTGGGCCGGCCATGGCCCGGCAAAGGCGTCCTCCGCGGCGGGTGTGGCCAGGTCCCTGCCGCAGGAGCACGGCCGGCGCGACGGCTCAGGCGTGCCGCTGTCCCAGCCGGTGGAAGCCGTAGGTCCTGCGATGGCGTGGGCTGATCCCGCCTAGACTGCTGCCATGCCTATCGTTCCTGATGAAAAGGACTGGACCTGGGTCCTGACGCGTCCCTGCCCGGAATGCGCTTTTGACGCCTCCACCGCCACGCCGTCAACGGTCCCCGGGACCATTGCGAACATGCTGCCGCGGTGGCGGGCGGTGCTACGGCGGCCCGATGCGGCGGAACGGCCGAATGACCACACCTGGTCGGCGCTGGAATACGCCTGCCACGTCCGGGACGTCTTCAGCCTGTTCGACCAGCGGCTGAACCTCATGCTGGAATCGGACGACGCCCGGTTCGAGAACTGGGACCAGGACCGGACGGCCATCGAGAAGGACTACGCCAACGCGGACCCCGCGGTGGTCAGTGCCGAACTCGCGGCCGAAGGCAAGCAGGTGGCCGAGTCCTTCGCCGGCGTCCGGGAATCGGAGTGGGGCAGGAAAGGGCTGCGCAGCAACGGCTCCGAGTTCACCGTCCTGACGCTCGCCCAGTACTTCCTGCACGACGCCGTCCATCACCTCCACGACGTGGACGGCTAAGCGTTTCCTGCGTTTGCTCCCCTTCGGGAAGCCACCAGGGCGTCTTCGTCGCCCGGCGCCGCGCGCAGGACGAGCCGGGCATCTTCCGGCTGGATATCGGCCGGATTGTGCGTCACCAGCACCACCGTGCGGCCGCGCAGCCCGTGCCGCAGGTCTGCCAGCATGTGGCGGGCGGACCCGGCATCGAGGTGCGCCGTGGGCTCGTCCAGGAGGATCACTTGCGCCCCCGTCATCAGGGTCCGCGCCACGGCGAGGCGCTGGCGCTCTCCCCCGCTGAGGAACGCGCCGCCGGGGCCGATCCGGGTATCCAGGCCGTCGGGCAGGCGCTCCATGAGGCTGGTCAAACCCACGGCCCGGATGACGGCGCCCATCTCCGCCTCCATGCCGGCCCCGCTGCGGTCCGCGGAGCGTCCCAGCAGCAGGTTGCCGCGGATGGTCGAGTCGAAGAGGTGTGCCTCCTGGGGGCACCACGCGGCCCGGCCCGTCACGCGTGCCTGGCCCGCTGCCGCGGGAAGGAATCCCAGCAGGACCGAGAGCAGGGTCGATTTCCCGGACCCCGAGGGACCTGTCACGGCAAGCCAGCGCCCCGGTTCGGCAACGGCATTGACGCCCGTGAATACGGGCCTGCCGCCCGGCCATGCGGCGGCGAGGTTGTCCAGTTCGACGCCGGGACGGTTTCCGGTGCGGGCCGGCACCGCGTGGAGCCCGTCGGAGCCGTCCGCTACCGGGTCCAGGGCTGCCAGCGCGCCGGACTCCTCCACTCGCTGCAGGACTGTCCGCAACGCAGGGAACTGGCGTACCGCCGTCGTGATGGCTGCGTAGGGTTCCACCAGCGCGAGGAGGAGCAGGACCACCACCGCCGCGGTTGCCGGCGCGATCCGGCCATCGAACACGGCCGGGGCGGCCAGCCAGGCGGCCGCGAGGGCAGCGGCACAGCAGGCGGCCGTCGTGACAGCCTGGCCCAGCCCGTCCGCCCAGGCGGATCGCCGGGACGCCGCGGT
>NZ_JBNHFD010000119.1:0-7899 GCF_059089865.1 Arthrobacter sp. Y3221157 | reverse complement strand
TGGACTGCACCGGAACCACTTCCGAAGTTATGACCCTTCAACAGGGGTCCGTGTTTGCTCATCTGGTGTTGCCCGGCCCGGGAGATACGCCGTGGACGGGGGCGGTGATGGGGCCGGTTGACGCATCGAAAAGAAGCATGCCGGGTACGGCGGCGCGTGCTGCGTTGATGTCACCGTTGCGGATGGCCTCGGCGGCCTCCGCCAGCTTGATGGCGTTGGCCGGGCGGTCCTTGGGGTCCTTGGCCAGCATGGACATCAGCAGTGCGCGGACCGGTGCGGGCAGGCTCTCCGGCAGGGGCGGCGGCGCGTCGTTGACCTGGGCCAGGGCGATCGCGATCTGGGACTCCCCGGAAAAGGGCCGGTGTCCGCTGAGGCACTCGTAGCCGATTACTCCCAGGGAGTAGATGTCCGATGAACCGGTTGCGGTCTGGCCGGTTGCCTGCTCCGGCGCCAGGTATTGGGCCGTGCCCATTACCTGGCCGGTCTGGGTGAGCGGAACCTGGTCCGCGAGCCGGGCAATGCCGAAGTCCGTGACCTTTACCCGCCCGTCAGGGGTGATCAGGAGGTTTCCGGGCTTGACGTCGCGGTGAACCAGGCCCTGGGCGTGGGCAACGGCCAGGGCACGGGCGGTCTGGGCGATGATGGACAGCGTGCGGTCCGGGGAGAGCACCTGCTCGCGCTCGATGATGGTGCTCAAAGGCTGTCCGGGAACGAGCTCCATGACCAGGTAGGCCGAGCCCTCCTCCTCGCCGTAATCGAAGACGTTGGCGATGCCTACGTGGTTCAGGAGTGCGGTGTGGCGGGCCTCCGCGCGGAACCGCTGGAGGAACCCGGGGTCACCGGTGTATTCCTCCTTGAGTACCTTGATCGCGACGATGCGGCCCAGGACGAGGTCTTTCGCCTTCCAGACTTCCCCCATGCCGCCAATCGCGATCCGCGTGGTCAGCTGGAATCTGCCGCCGAGGGTGATTCCGGTTGTAGGCCTCACTTATTCAACACCGCCTCAAAAATTCTCTTCGCGTTCGGACTGGTCAGCTGTGCGCCGGTGTTGATGTCTACGCCCTCCATGACGATGGTGACACCCACCTGCGGATTGTTTGCGGGGGCAAATCCCGTAAACCATGAGTTGTTGGTTCCGTTGCCGAGCTCCGCCGTTCCGGTCTTGCCCGCCACCTGGACACCCGGGACGCCTGCGCGGTTTGCAATGCCTTCGCTGACCGCGCTGACCATCCAGTCCGTGATCTGGTTGGCGATGGCGGGGGTGGTGGACGTGCGGAGCGTCTTCGGCTGCGGTTCATCGATGACCCGCAGGTCCGGGGCGCGCAGGACCTTGATGAGGTTGGGCTGCATCTGCACGCCGTCATTTGCGATGGCCGCGGTCATCATGGCCACCTGCAGCGGCGTGGCGCGGACATCCTTCTGGCCGATGACGGACTGTGCCAGGCCGGGGCCGTCCAGGTCATCCGGGAAGGTGTTGCCGCTGGCGTAGTCGAGCTTCAGCTGGTCACCCATGTCCTGGCCGAAGCCGAACTTCTCGGCCTGCTCGGCGATGGCGTCCCGGCCAATATCCAGGGCGATGCTCGCGAAGGGCGTGTTGCAGGACTGTTGCAGGGCGAAAGCGAAGCTGGCCGTGTTCCGGGTGTAGCAGTTGCCGCCCGCATAGTTGGGCAGGCGGTACTGGATACCTTCGAACGGCAGTTCTGCCGGATTGGGAAGTTCACTGTCCTTGTTGTACTTCCCGGATGCCAGGGCAGCGGCGGTATCCACCAGCTTGAACACGGAGCCGGGGGCGAGCAGTTCGCCGGTGGGCCCGCTGACGTTCGGGTTCAGGTTGATTCCGGGCACCTTGACCAGTTCATTCATGCTGGAAGCGGCAGCGGTGAGGTCCTGGGTAGCCACGAGGTTGGGGTTGTAGGAGGGCTTGGACACCATGGCCAGGATGGCGCCGGTCTTGGGGTTGGTGACCACGATGGATCCCCGCTGACCGTCCGGGATCAGGCTGTAGGCGAGCTGCTGGAGCTCAGGATCGATGGTGAGCTCCACCGATGCCCCCTTGGGCTGGTTGCCGAGGAACAGTTGTCCCACCCGGTCCAGGAACAGCTGGTCCGAGTTGCCCGCCAGTTCGCCGCCCATGGACTGCTCCAAGCCGGTGGCGCCGAAGTTCTGGGAGAAGTACCCGGTGATGCCGGCGTACAGCTCCGGCTGCGGGTACGTGCGCTGGAAAGCACAGGTCTCCGAGCCGCTTTCCACGGACTCCGCAACCGGGGAACCGCCAACAACGATGGCCCCGCGGTCGTTGCAGAAACTTTGCAGGACAGCGCGCTGGTTCCAGGGGTTTGCCTTGAGTTCGTCAGCGCCGATCACCTGGACATAGCTGATGGCGCCGAATATCAGGGCGAACATGGCGACGGCCGCCACCCACGAATGCCGAATTGCCTGGTTCACAGGTGCTTCACCGCCTCGGTAGGAGTGTCAATGCCGGTTGCTTCGGCTCCCTTGGCCGGCGGCAGGGGTGTGGTGTCCACGGGGCCGCGGGCGGTATGCGAAATCATCAGGAGCAGGCCAACGATGATCCAGTTGGCCAACAGTGACGACCCGCCCGCAGCCAGGAAGGGCGTGGTCAGGCCGGTCAGGGGGATCAGGCGCGTCACGCCGCCGATCACCACGAAGCATTGCAGCGCCACTGCGAAGGACAGGCCGCAGGCGAGGAGCTTTCCGAACGCGTCCCTGGTGCCTAGTGCGGCACGGAAGCCGCGGGTGAACAACAGGAGGTACATCAGGACGACGGCGAACAGTCCGATGAGCCCCAGCTCCTCACCCAGGGACGCGATGATCATGTCGCTGTTGGCGAACGGGACCAGGTCCGGCCGTCCCTGCCCCAGTCCGGTGCCCACCAAGCCGCCATTGGCCATCCCGAAGAGGCCCTGGACGATCTGCAGGCTGCCGCCCGGGGAGCGTCCGTACACCTCCTCGGTGAAGGCGTTGAGCCAGCCGTAGATCCGGAGCTCCACGTGGGAGAACACCTGGGCTGCAACGAACCCGCCGCCGGCGATGAGGGCCAGGCCGATCACCACCCAACTGATCCGGCTGGTGGCCACGTAGATCATCACGATGAACAGGCCGAAGAAGAGGATGGAGGAGCCCAGATCGCGCTGGAAAATGAGCACGCCGATGCTGACCAGCCAGGCAGTGATCATCGGGCCCATGTCCTTGAACCGCGGGAACTGCAGCGGGCCAACCTTACGGCCTGCCAGCAGGATGAGGTCACGGTTGGAGGACAGATAACCGGCGAAGAATATGGCCAGGGTGATCTTGGCAACCTCGCCTGGCTGGAATGTCATGGGGCCGAGCCGGATCCATACCCGGGCGCCAAGGATCTCGCCGGCGCTAATGCCGGGCACCAGGGGCAGGATCAGCAGGAATGCACTGGCCGCCAGGGAGATAAACGTAAAGCGGCGGAGGATCCGGTGGTCCTTGAGGAACCAGATCACGGCGATGGCTACGGCCATGGCAATCAGGGTCCAGCGCAACTGGTTGTTCCCGGTGTCCTCGCCCGGTGCGTCCAGGCGGTGGATCATTGCCAGCCCGATCCCGTTCAGGGCGACCACGATCGGAAGTATTACCGGATCGGCATATTTGGCGCGAAATCGAAGGACGCCATGGAAAACCAAGGCAGCCACTGCCAGGAGGCTGGACTGGAACCAGAAATCGGAGTCGAATGCCTTTTCCTGGTCAACGCCGACCAGCATGTTGGCGCCGATGCCTACGGCCAGGGCCAGCAGAAGCAGGGCGAGTTCAACGTTGCGGCGCGGTTTGGGAGTGGTGCTGAGCTGGCTCATTGGCCCACCTCGCAGGTAACAGTGGGTGTGGGTGAGGGGGACGGGCTGGCCGGAGCCGCCGCGGCGGGATCGGTGGCGGCCGGCGACGCGGAAGCCGTGGGTGCCGGTGCGGATGTTGAGGGCGCGGCGCTGGCCGAAGGGGACGGGCACTCGTCTTCCGGGGACGTGCTGCCCGTCAGCTCGAGGTTCTTCACGATGCGCTGTGCGTCGTAGAGGTCGTTGGCGGGCACCGTCTGGCGGACCCGTTGCTGGGAGAAGGGCGGTAGTGAGTCCATCCGGATCTCAGTGACCGTTTCGAGGCTGGACAGCTGGATGGGCCCCAGCCGCTGGGAAACCCCGTTGAAGATCGCGACCCGGGAATCGTGCTCGCCAATGTAGTAGCGGGTCTGGGTCCAGGCATAGCCCAGCCATAAGCCCACGGTCAGGACCACCAGGAGGGCGGCCGCGATGGTCCACGTGACCCATCGGCGCGGCTTCAGCGGAACGAGGGTTTCGTCCTCGTCGCCTGTGAGCGGCTCTGCCTTGTGGGTGAGGAGGGTTGCGGCGCGCCGGGCGACAGTCCGTCCGCCGATAGTGGGGATGGAACCGGACTCGGCGGCAGCCGCTGCGGCCCCGACAAGCTCATGCGGCCTGCTGGAAAGTTCTTCGCGGAGAACCTCGGCGGTCAGGTGCTCGCCGAGGTGCGGATCCGTGGAACCGGGCTCCACCACGCCCGATCCGGAATGTTCGCCGTCGGGCTTATCTTCGCCCTCTCCTTGGGAGTCGTCATCCTTGCCGGCGTCCGAAGGCTTGGCTCCGGTTCCAGGGATGCCGGACCCCTTTGGCGGAGGGGTTTTGCCGGTAGGCGCACCAGGGTCAGCCGCCGCGGCAGCGGGCTTGGTGCCCACAACGGGAGGGATGACGTCGACGGCGGCGGTGCTGACGTCGTCGGGCGTCTCTTCCACGATCTCCACCATCACAACGGTGACGTTGTCCGGGGAGCCCGCCTCGAGGGTCAAATCGACGAGGGTTTCCACGCACTCGCGGAGGTCCCTGGTTTCCTTGACGGTGCGCTCCACGGCATGTCCCGCCACGTAGTTGAGACCGTCGGAGCAGAGCAGCCAGCGGTCGCCAGCCTTCACATCAAGAGTGTCGAGGTCCAGTTCGGGGCTCGCGTCCACGTCGCCAAGGACCCGCATGAGCACGTTCTTGTGCGGATGGCTTTCCGCTTCCTCCGGCTTGAGCCGGCCTTCGTCGATGAGCCGCTGGACGAACGTGTGGTCCACGCTGACCTGCTTGAACTCGCCGTCGCGGAGGCGGTAGGCGCGGGAGTCGCCGATGTGGGCGAAGTGCAGCTTGCCCTCGGCGAGCAGCAATGCCGTGACCGTGGTGCCCATCCCGGCCAGCTTCGGGTTGATGTGCACCAGCTCGGAGAGCAGGGAGTTCGCGGTCTGGATCTCGTCCGCGAGGATTGTGCCCGCATCGCCGTCGTAGTCCGAGCGGTCCAGGTGGATCATGTCCAGGACGGTGGCGGCAGAGGCGACGTCGCCGCCCGCATGGCCGCCCATGCCGTCAGCCACGACAGCCAGGTGGCGTCCCGCGTACGCCGAGTCGTCGTTCTTTGACCGGATCCGGCCCACATCGGAACGCGCGGCGAAGCGCATGATGAGGGGCCGCTCCGCGGGCTTCTGCCCGTCTGCGGTGTTGTCTGGGACGGCCACGGCTATGGCCTCAATTCGATGACCGTCTTGCCGATTCTCACAGGTACGCCTGGCTCAACGGGGAGTGCACGGGTCAGTTGCTGGTCAGCGAGGTAGGTTCCGTTGGTGGAACCCAGGTCCTCGATGAACCAGCGGCTGCCCTGGGGGAACAGCCTGGCGTGACGGCCCGAGGCATAGTCGTCCTCGAGGACCAGTGTTGCCTCCTGGGCGCGTCCCAAGAGGATGGGGCTGGCGGCAAGCGGCACCGAGGTCCCCTTCAGCGGTCCCTCGACCACCACCAGCTGCCGGGCCTGCTGCTTGGCGGGTGCCGGCGGGGTATCGGCAAGATCCGGGTTTTTGCGGACCTGCCGGGCAGTGGGCGCCCCGGACGCTGCCTTGCGCCCCACCATGAGGTCGCGGCGCATGGCAGAGACGATGCTGAAAATGAGCACCCACAGGAGCAGGAGGAAGCCAAACCGCAGCGCGGTGATGGTGAGGTCGCTCATGCGGGGCCACCCGGGCTGGCTGGAAGCAGGCGGAAGATAATCTTTGTCCGTCCCATCGTGATGGTGGAGCCGTCGGTGAGTTCGGTGCTTCCGGAAACCTTTTGGCCGTTGACGTAGCTTCCGTTGGTGGAACCCATGTCCACCGCCGTGGAGACGCCATTCGCGGTGCGGATCTCGAGGTGGCGGCGCGAGACGCCCGTGTCCTCCACGTGGATGTCGGCGTCGGACGACCTGCCGAGCACGATGGAGGGGGCATTGAGGGAATAGCGCTGGCCGTCGATGTCCAGGACGGGCTGGAGCCGGACCGGCTGGCGGCTGGGCGCGGCCGGAACGTTGGGCCGCACGGGAGGAGCGGCCGGAGCGGCGCCTGATTTCTCCGTGGAGGAGACGATCTCGAAGTCTCCGGCCCGCAGTTCCGTGTCCCGGCGGAAGGAGATCCGCACCGGGCCCTGCAGTGTGTAGCCCTGGCCGCGGACATGGTTGATGACAACGTCACAGAGTTCCTCTGCCAGCGGGGTGCCCCATTCCTGGGCCCGCCGGAAGTCGTCGTCGCTGAGCTGCACGTCGAAGACATTGGGTGCCAGTGTCCGCCCGGCGGTCACGGTCAGGGACCTGTGGTCCACTTCCCGGCGCAGCCGGCTGGCGATTTCCACTGGCTCAACCTGGGCCTTGGATCCGGTGGAGAAGACGCCCCGGACAGCCTTTTCAATGCCGCGTTCAACTTTGTCCAGCAGGCCCATGGTTCTTCTCCTTTCCCCCCGGATACGGGGCAGTCCTAGTTCCGGAACTTCTCTTTACGTGCAGTTCACAACCCGGCAGTGCACCTGCAGGACGCAGCCGCCTCTACATCCGATACTACTGGGCAGGCCTGTGAATGACCTTAATCCACAACGGCCCGCCGCCCGGAAAAGTTCGTGCCCCGGGATCCCGGAAGCCGTTCCTGACGGCCGTTTCACCTGCGGCAGGACAGGGAATCCCGGCTGTCCGTATGGGGTTCCACACAGCCTCCAGCAGGCCAATTGGTGTTTTGCGGCATCTGTCCGTTATGCTTGATCTCGCTGCTTTTACAAGACTGCGAATCCGGGAAACCGGAGTGGTCCGGTGGAAGAAGTTGCGCGCGAGTGGCGGAACGGCAGACGCGCTGGCTTCAGGTGCCAGTGTCCGAAAGGGCGTGGGGGTTCAAATCCCCCCTCGCGCACGCAAATGGAAGAGCCCCGGTCTTAGGACCGGGGCTCTTTTGCGTTGTCTTCTGGTGTTGATAGCCGTGCTTGTTCGCGCATCAGTGCATTCGGGATTCCGATGCGCAAACACGCTTAGGTGCGGCGGTGATAGGGCGCGACGGCGGGCGGCCGCCACGGTGCCTGCGCCCGCTCAGGCGCTGCCCCGGCTCAGCCGGACGCGCGAGCGGAAGCCCTGAACCGGCGTCGTGAGTTGGCCAGGTGGCTGCGCATGGCGGCTGCGGCCGCGGCCTCGTCGCCATCGCCGATGGCGTCTGCGATGGAACGGTGCTCCTGCACTACCTGGTCGAAATGATCGCGGGCATAGTGCTCGACGCCGGTCATCAGGCGGGTGCGCGGCATCGCGATCATGGTCTGCCCCAGGGCGGCGAGGCAGTCGGAGAAGTACGGGTTTCCGGAGGCGGCGGCCACCGCCCGGTGGAATTCGAAGTCGGATTTCATGGCGTGGGCCGGGTGCCCGGCGCTGCCGGTGAACTCCTCGAGTGCCGCCTGGACAGCCCGGAGCTGCCGTTCGGTGTGGTTGCGTGCGGCCAGCGCTGCAGCCTCCGTTTCCACGCCCATCCGGAACGCCAGCAGGTGCAGCCGGTCTTCGGTGGTGGCCACCGGACGGGCCCCCGGCGCAGCCGCGGGCCCGTCC
>NZ_JBNHFD010000118.1:0-8294 GCF_059089865.1 Arthrobacter sp. Y3221157 | reverse complement strand
GCGGGCAGCGGCGCGTAGTGGCTTTCGTTGCTGGCCAGGGCCGCGATGTCCGCGCCGGCGCCCCGGCGACCCGGGACGTAGGACGGAAGCCCGGTTACAGCGCCACGAAGGGCGGGCAGCGCGGTGGCCGGTCTTGTCAGGAGTTGATCAGGGGTCATGAAGACTGATCATGGTTGTGACCCCGCCCACACCGCAAGATACGCTCTAGCCATTGGGACTTCTGCTCAACTTCTAGTAGCTCTGGTGAAAATATGACCATCACGAACTCCCGCACCCTCGATTCCCTCGACGGCAGGATCGTGATCCGCAGCGGCGCAGGCTACTGCCTGCACCTGCTGACCGCCATAGGCGCCGTCGTACTTTCCGGGAAAGTACGACGGCGCCTATGGCATCCACAGAGCAGGACTCAGTGGAGTGGTGGTGAGTGACTCCGCTCTCGCCGTCCCCCTTCTGCGCAGAGGAGACGTTGTGTCACTTTGTCTCGTCCTGGTGCACGAAGTCGGATTCCCAGTTGTCCTTGGCCGCCTGGTCCTCGGTGACGGCTGTGGTACCGGGCACCGCCCGGTTCAGGTGCAGGAATTCGAGGTGGGTTTCGTAGTGGTCAAGGACATCGGTGATGACCTGTTCCTTGCTGTAGCCGGCGAGGTCGTAGCTGTGGCTCCCCTCGAGGGAGAAGACCTCCATCCGGTAGTACTTCGGTTCGAGCCCGGCATTTCCAGGCGCGTAGGACGGGGTGTCGTACTGGACCGGGTAGATCTGATATTTGAACGGGCGCTCGTCACAGAGCCTCACCAGCAGGTCGACGTGACGGATGCCGCAGGTCTCGATGATGCCCGTCGTCAGGCTCACGTTGGCGTCCTGTGCCTTCAGCTCGTCGTGCACCTCCTGCAACGCGGGCAGCGCCACGGTGTCCACGAAGCGGTTCGCCTGCTTGGGCCCCGGGTAGGTCATGGCGCGGTTGAGGCGCTGCCGCCAGGTACGCGACGGCGGTCCGTCCGCGCTGTGGCCGGAGATGATTCCCGGCAGGCTCGCGCGGTAGCTGTCCGCCAGCGCGTTCTCCACGCGCAGGGCCTTGTAGAGGCCCAGCATGATGAACAGCAGCAGGATCGAGAGCGGCAGACCCATGATGATCGTCGCGTTCTGCAGAGTTGTCACACCGCCGACGGTCAGCATGGCGAGCGTCAGGAGTCCGGTCACCAGGGCCCAGAAGACGCGCAGCCACTTGGGTCCGTCGGCGTTGGCGTCCTTCAGGTGGCTCGTGAAGTTGGCCATGACGAGGGCACCTGAATCTGCGGAGGTGACGTAGAACAGCAGCCCTGTGAAGGTGGCCACACCAATGATCAGCGGCGCCGCAGGGTACTGCTCGAGGAGGCCGTAGAACGCCCGCTCCGGCTGGGCCATCGCCGTCTCACCGAAGGCAGCATTACCGTTCATCACGATGTCGAGGGCGCTGTTGCCGAAGATCGTGATGAACACCAGGATGAACGCGAAGGGGACCATGAGCGTGCCCAGCACAAACTGTCGGATGGTGCGGCCGCGGGAGATGCGCGCGAGGAAGAGTCCTACGAAGGGAGCCCAGGCAATCCACCATGCCCAGAAGAAGAGTGTCCACCCCTGCATCCAGTCACCGGGCCGGTCATAGGCGAAGGTGTCCAGCGTCATGGCCGGGAACCGGCTGAGCACGTCGCCGGTGTTCTGAATGATCCCGTCCAGCAGGAAGCTGGTCTTGCCGGTCAGGAGGATGAACACCATCAGGACGAGGGCGAGGATCACGTTCAGCTCGGCGAGCCGGCGGATTCCCTTCTCGACGCCGGAGAGCACGGACACGGTGGCCATGACAACGGCCACCACGATCAGGCCGATCTGGACGGCGACGTTCTCGGGCAAGCCGAACATGAGGCTGAGCCCGTAGTTGAGCTGCACGACGCCGATGCCCAGGGAGGTGGCAATGCCGAAGATGGTCCCGAGGAGGGCTGCGATGTCCACGCCGTCGCCGAGCGGACCGTTAATTTTCTTGCCGATGATGGGATACAGCGCGCTGCGGATACTCAGGGGCAGATTATGCCGGTAGGCGAAGTAGCCCAGGGCCAGCCCCATGAGCGCGTACAGGGCCCAGCCCGTGATTCCGTAGTGGAACAGGGTGAGGACCATGGCGTGCCGGGCGGCCTCGACAGTGCTGCCATCACCCTGCGGGGGAGCCAGGTACTGGGTCACGGGCTCGGACACCGAGAAGAACATCAGGTCGATGCCGATGCCCGCTGCGAAGAGCATCGACGCCCAGGTGAACATGCTGAACTGCGGCTTCGAATGGTCCGGGCCGAGCTTTGTCTTGCCCACCCGGGTCAGGGCGAGGACCAGGACGAACACCACCACGACGGTAACGATCAGGAAGTAGTACCACCCCATGTTGGTGGATACCCACGTGACCATGGACCCGATCAGGGCCTCGGCGCCTGCGGCGTCGCTGATGGCCCAGAGGGCGATCGCGAGGATTCCGGTGGCCGATCCGATGAAGACGTTCCAATTGACGCGGGTTCGAGCCACGGGGGTCGTGTTACCGCCTCCAGTAACTGTTACGGGCGGAGCGTCGGCTATCTGACTCATCTCGTCCCTTTCATTGTGCACGGCAGATCATGGCGGTGTTTCGTGTGGGCGGAAGTGCCGCATGAATCAATACTCTTGTTGCGTTCCAATATCTGGACTCCTAAGTCAGAAAAGCACGATGGTGATTGCCCGTGACCGCCATTGGACGCGGGCGAAATCAACGGCAGGGCAGCGATTGTGGGCCCCCGGCCGTTTCCCCCAAGTTTTTTTCCTAGTCTGGCTGTGCCTGCGCCGGCTCCCCTGTGGGAGGAGCCCAAGCGACTCCGCTGGGTGTGGCGCAGGTCATATGAGGAGATTAGTTCACATTGAACATGTGTTCAAGGCTTTTTAAAAATGAATGTTCAAGAATAATCCCCTTCGTGCGGCAGACCCGGGCTGATACGGAAAGACCCGGTGGAGGGAACATGATGAACCCTCCACCGGGTCCGCCAACCAGCGCCGGATCCCGCCGCGGGCGGACCCGGTCAGGCAAGCGGCGGGCGCGCTGCCCGTCAGGCGAGGGCCGCGCTGAGCTCCGCCTCCGCCGTCATGGTTTCGCCTGTTCGACTGGCACGGATGAGGTCCGCGCAGCGTTCACCGATCATCATGACGGTGATGTTGGGGTTGACCGTAACGTGCTCAGGCATGACGGAGGCATCGGCGACGCGCAGGCCGGTGACGCCCTTGACCCGAAGCTCGGGATCGAGCGGTGACATCTCGTCGTCGACCGGGCCCATCCGGACGGTGCCGACGGGGTGGTAGACGGTGTTGTGCGTCTTGCGGATGTAGTCCTGCAGTTCCTCGTCGGTCTGCGCTTCAATGCCGGGTGAGAGCTCTCGGCCCGTCCATTCGGCCATGGCGGGCTGGGCGGCGATTTCGCGGGCCTTGCGGATGCCGGCGACCATGACGCGCATGTCATGGCCCTCCGGATCAGTGAAGTACCGCGGATCCACCATCGGCTTGTCGCGGAAGTCCCGGCTGCGCAGCCGGACCGTGCCGCGGGAGCGGGCATGCGTGACGTTCGGCGTGAGGCTGAAGCCGTTCTCCGTGGTCGGATAGCCGTACCGCAGGGTGTTCATATCGAACGGGACGGAGCCGTAGTGCATCATCAGGTCCGGGCGGTCCAGGCCTTCCTCGGTGGGCGTGAAGATGCCAATCTCCCACCACTGCGTGGAAGTCTGCACCATCGGCTGCCTGGCCTCGAACTGCACGACGCCTTCGGGGTGGTCCTGCAGGTGCTCGCCGACGCCGGGAGAGTCGACCAGGACCTCGATGCCGTGCCCGGCGAGGTGCGCGGCGGGGCCGATGCCGGAGAGCATCAGCAGCTTGGGTGAATCGATCGCGCCGGTGGAGAGGATGACCTCGCAGTTCGCGGAGAGCCGGTGGGTGCGGCCGAAGGCCCCGTCCACCACGTCCACGCCGGTACAGCGCTTGTCCGCGTCGAACACCAGCTGGCGGGCGCGCAGGCCGGTCAGCAGGGTGAAGTTCGGCCGCTCGATGATGGGGTGGATGTAGGAGACGGAGCTGGAGGAGCGGGTGCCGTCCGTGCGGCGGTTGATCTGGAAGAAGTTGGCGCCGTTGACCACGGTGGTGCCGGTGTTGAACTTCGCGCGGGGGATGCCGGACTGCTCGCAGGCGTCCAGGAGCGCGACGCCGGCAGGATCGGCCGGGGGCACGTTCATCAGGTGCACGGGGCCGGAGTCGCCGTGGTGGGGTGCGTCCGGGCCGGCGTCCTCGTTGGTCTCCAGCCGCTTGTACAGCGGCCAGGCGTTATCGGCGTTCCAGCCGTTGGCGCCATACTTTGACTCCCACTCGTCCAGGTCCTCGCGCGGGGCCCAGAAAGCGATGCAGGAGTTGTGGCTGGAGCAGCCGCCCATGACCTTGGCGCGGGCGTGCCGCATGAACGAGTTGCCGTTTTCCTGCGGTTCGACCGGGTAATCCCAGTCGTAGCCGGATTCGAGCAGCTCCATCCAGCGGTCCAGCTGCAGGATTTCCGGGATGTTGCGGTCGTCCGGGCCCGCTTCGACGAGGGCGACGGTGACGGCCGGGTCTTCACTGAGGCGGGCGGCCACGGCGGCACCGGCGGACCCGCCGCCGATGACGACGTAGTCGAACGTGCGCTCGCCGAGGTCCTCGATGTTGTCGTAGTGCATCTAGTTCTCCTTGCTGTGGTCACCGAACCAGCCGGTGACCTGCGGGCTGGTGTTCTGGTAGATGTGCTTGGCTTCCTGGTATTCAGCCAGGCCGGTCGGCCCGAGCTCGCGTCCGACGCCGGACTGGCCGAAGCCGCCCCACTCGGCCTGCGGGAGGTAGGGGTGGTAGTCGTTGATCCAGACGGTGCCGTGCCGCAGCCGGCCCGCCACACGCTGCGCCTTGCCGGCGTCCTGGGTCCAGACCGCCCCGGCCAGCCCGTAGATGGTGTCGTTGGCGGTCGCGACCGCTTCATCCTCAGTGCGGAAGGTCTCAACGGTCACTACCGGGCCGAAGGCTTCATCCACGACGACGGACATCCCCTTCTGCACGCGGTCCAGGACGGTTGGCTGGTAGTAGAAACCGGCGTCGTACCGCTCTCCTTCAGGCGCCGCGCCACCGCACCGCAGCCGTGCACCCTCCTCCACTCCGCGCTGGACGTAGGTGTGAACCTTTTCCCGGTGGGCCGCGGAAATCAGCGGTCCGGTTTCGGCAGCTTCATCGAACGGACCGCCGATGCGGATGCCCTGGGCGCGGCGGACCAGCTCATCGACGAAGCGCTCGGCGATCGATTCCTCGACCACCAGCCGCGCCCCGGCGGAGCAGACCTGCCCGGAGTGCACAAACGCCCCGTTCAGCGCATTGTCGACGGCGGCGTCGAAGTCCGCGTCGGCGAATACCACGTTGGGGTTCTTGCCGCCGAGCTCCAGCGCCACCTTCTTCACGGTGCCGGCAGCAGCCGCGGCTATTCGCTTACCGGTCTCCAATCCGCCCGTGAAAGAGACCAGGTCGACGTCGGGGTGTTCAGAGAGCGGTGCCCCCGCCTCCGCGCCGGCTCCGGTCACGAGGTTCGCGACGCCGTCCGGAAGGCCGAGGTCCTGCAGCAGCTGCATGGCCAGGATCGCGGTGGACGGGGTCAGCTCGGAGGGCTTGAGGACGAAGGTGCAGCCGGCGGCCAGCGCGGGCGCGATCTTCCACGCAGCCTGGAGCAGGGGGTAGTTCCAAGGGGTGATCAAGCCGCAGACACCCACGGGCTCGTAGACAATCCTGCTAACGACCGCGGGGTCCCCGGGATCTACCACTCGGCCTGACTGTTGACCTGCCAGCCTTCCGAAATATTCAAAACAGGCGGCGATGTCGTCTATGTCGATCCGGCTTTCGATGATCCTTTTTCCGGTGTCCAGCGATTCGGCGCGGGCGAATTTCTCGCGGCGGCCACGCAGTTCCGCGGCGACCTTGAGTAGGAAGGCGCCGCGCTCAGGGGCCGGGACCGAGGACCAGACGCCGGAGTCGAAGGCTGCACGGGCCGCAGCGATGGCGCGCTCGGCGTCTTCCCGGCCGGCCTCGGACACCGTGGCGACCAGTTCGCCGTCGGCCGGGTTGCGAATTTCACGCACCGCGCTGGACGCGGCCGGCTCCCAAGAGCCGTTGATGAACAGGGTGGATGCGGTATCCGTCATGGTTCTCCTTGGGGTGGTGCGGGATTAGTAGTACGGCGACGGTCTTGGTGGTGGCTCCCGATCCGCCGCGGCGGGACGATTTGCCGACCTGCTGTCAGGGGGCGCCCCGGTGCTGGTGCTTGAGGCACATGCGCGCAGGGGCCAGGCGGTTGGATCGTGGCTGTCCTGGCGGAGGACTCTTCGGTCCCTAGGACTTCGCGCCGCCCGCAGGAGCCCACGTCGACGTCCTCGAAGTGAACTGTGTGGCGTAGGTCATACAATGCAGATTAGTCCATATTGAACAAACGTTCAAGGGTCAATCTGAACAAATGTTCAACAACGGTCGCAAAGCCGCTTCCGCTGGATGAGGTAGTTTCTAGGACTCCTGGGCTTCGCCCAGTGCGCGCTCGTTTTTTCGCGAAGGAGCGAAGGCAATGTGCTCCGTGCGGGCGATGCTTCGCTGGATGGATGCCTTGTCTATGCCAAGGAGCGCTGTTAGCCACATGCCGTTCTGTACGACGACAATGTCGGCTGCCCGCTCCCTGCAGTCATCGCGGGAAAGCTCGGGTTTGGCGTTCCCTATCAGCGCGGCGAGCCCATCGAGATACCGCTCGAACGCCGCCGCGTTGATCTGTGCAAAGTCTTCATGGGCTTGCGCCAGAGCCCACAGGTGGAGACGCAGCGACAGATAGCGTGTGGTCAGGAGTTCCGGGCCCGCGACGCGCTGGAGGGCCTTGCGGAGCTGTTCGTCCGGGGGTGACGCCGGGTCCGGCTCCACCAGCCTCAGGTCATGCTCGTCGATTCGCTGCAAGGCCGCGCGGACCAAGCTCGACTTGTCTTCGTAGTAGTAGTTCACGAGCCCCAGTGCCACGCCGGCTTCGCGCGCCACGGCGCGCATATTGATACCAGAGATTCCGTGGCGCGACAGCAGATCCAGCGCCGCCTCGAGAATCCGTGACTGCCTGTCAACCTGTCCCCCGGACTTCACGGTGCCTGTATCCACCCGGCCAGACTATGGGGAAACCCGGATGAGTGCACCACTGGTCGTGAGGACTGATCACGGTTGTGACCCGAACCACATTGCAAGATACGCTTTTGTGCTTGGGACTTCTGCTCAACTTCTAGTAGCTCTGGTGAAAATATGACCATCACGAACCCGCGCACCCTCGATTCACTCGACGGCAGGATCATCCTCGCCCTTGACAAGGATCCCGAAGCCAGCGCCCTGGCACTCTCCCGGACCCTCGGCGTCGCACGCAACACCGTCCACGCCCGGCTGGCACGGCTGGAGCGCAGCGGCGCGCTCCGCTCCTTCAGCCGGCGGCTGGACCCCGCCGCGCTCGGCTACGAGCTGATGGCCTTCCTCTCCCTGGAAATCAGCCAGACGCGGTTCGGCTCAGTGGAAAGCGGCCTCGCGGCGATCCCGGAAGTCATCGAGGTGCACGCCACCACCGGCGACGCGGACCTCATGGCCAAGGTGGTAGCCCGCGGCACCGCCGACCTCTACCGCATCACCAACCAGATCCTGGAAATCGACGGGATCCAGCGGACCAGCACCGCTATCTCCGTCATGGAACTCATGCCGCCCCGGTACGACGGCCTCATCAGCCGCCTGTCGGAGCAGGAAGGCCGCCCCTCGGGCTAAAGGCAAGTGACGCCGGCCACAGCTGGGCAGATTGTCACTTCCTCCTGCTTCTGCTGCCAAAAGTCCCAGCCGAATGTGAAGGTGTTGCCTATCCGCAGTACGTGCCACACGATTCCTGCATGACTTCACTTACCGTCTCAGGCCGCGTGGCACAGGTTCTCAGCAGCTATGTCAGCGACGTCTTCGGCGTCATGGGCAACGGCAACGCCTACTTCCTGGACGCCGCGGAGAAGCAGGGCCTCCGCTTCTCCCCCGTCCGGCACGAGGGGGCCGCCATCGCCGCGGCCGACGCCTACTACCGGGCCTCGGGACGCCTCGCCGCGGGCACCACCACCTACGGCCCGGGCTACACCAACGCGCTCACCGCCCTCGCGGAGGCGGTCCAGGCGCAGATCCCCGTGGTGCTGGTCACCGGCGACGCCCCCACCAGCGGTGCC
>NZ_JBNHFD010000117.1:0-8392 GCF_059089865.1 Arthrobacter sp. Y3221157 | reverse complement strand
CATGTGGCTCGACTGCGACATCTTCGCCGAATACGAAGCCGGGGACCACTACATCGTCATCGGCCGCGTCAACGAAATGAGCACCCCGGAATGGCACTCCGGCCACCCCCTGCTCTACTTCAAAGGCCAATACCGCCACCTGCTCGAACTCAACGCAGACTAACACCACACCCCGCCAACAACTTCACTGCCGCACGGTTGCCCGCCTAAGAAAGGGCTGCCTGGTAAGGCCCGGAGCATAAAATGTCTGGGAGGTGAAGGTGAGCGTTCGTGAGGCTTTCGGACACCTCGAAAGCCTCACGGCGTAAGTGAGTGTGTCGATTCAGACGAGAGTGGATACCAATATGAATGACTGCCTCGCCTACCGGAACATAAGGTACGCCAGTGCTGAGCGTTTTGCCGCCGCGGAGCTGGTTCCGTTCCAGGGAGCGGAACCGGGGAATGTAGCTGGCCCCCTCCCGCCGCAGAATCCGTCACGTTTTGACGTGCTGCTGGGTCCCCCGGCGCCACTGGAACAGTCGGAGGACTGTCAGGTGTTGTCCGTTTTTACCCCGGGCACTATAGGCAATCGCCCAGTCATGATCTGGTTTCACGGCGGCGCCTTCATAACCGGTGGCGGTGAGCTTCCCTGGTATGACGGATCCCGTCTCGCGACAGAGCAGGACGTTGTTGTGGTCACCGTGACGGCCAGGCTAGGCGTGCTCGGATATCTGTGTCTGGATGACGTAGAGGAGCCCAGCCCAGCGACCACCGATCAGTTGACCGCCGTCGCATGGGTTCATCGCTATATCGACCAGTTCGGGGGCGATCCCGACAACATCACGCTCTTCGGACAGTCCGCCGGAGGATTTGCCATAGAGGTGATGCAGCGCTGGGGTCTTGGTCCGCACGTTAAAGGCGCAATCTACCAGAGCAGCGACATCAATCTCGGCCGGCTTTCCTACCAGCGTGAGGACGTCACCCGGCAGGCGAAGGCATTCACAGAGCTCGTCGGCCGGGATCCACGCTCCCTGTCCACCGCGGAAATTCTTGCCGGGCAGACGCGCTTTGCGGAGCAGGCGGGAACTGTCGAAATCTGGGCACCCGTCAGGCCTGGGATAGAGCAGCCGATCGGTACCCGCCTCCTCGCAGGATGGACCCGCGACGACACCCTCCCGTTCATCATGATCGAGAACGGGATATTCGAACCACGCCCAGGCGTCTTCGAACAGTTCGCGGAGGCAGTGCGTGAACGAAACGCAGCCGAAATGATCAAGGGAACACGGGAGGTAGTGGACGAAGCTGTGGGAAACGGATACCCCTGCTGGCTCTACGAGTTTGATTGGGACGTACCGGAATCCGGCTGGGGGTCACCGCACTGCATGGACTTACCTTTCCTGCTCGGCAGTAAAGAGGCTTGGACGTCTGCCCCCATGGTGACGGGCGGTGACTGGAATCTTCTCGAACGCAGAGGCCTGTACCTGCGCGGAATCTGGGGGGCGTTTGCTCGAAATGGGGACCCGGGCGCCGGGTGGCAGAAGTATTCAAAGCATACGAAAGTCATCAACAGGCTTGAGCAGGACCCCTCTCCTGCCCCGTAGCCAAAGGTAGACGAGCAGTACTGACTTTCGATGGAAAAACCCCTACAACAACCACTAATCACTGGCCCGAGACCGGCCGGGAAAGGAAACTGATGTCAGACCTCACGCATATCCGGCCAGACTGGGAGTGGGACAAGGACTATCCGCTCACACAGATGGTCAAAGCAGGCGACTACCTTTGGCTTTCAGGACAGGTCCCCTATGACGAAAAAGGTGAGCTCGTCGGGCTTGGTGATTTCCAGGCGCAGGCGCGTCAGGTATTCACGAACATGCGACATGTTCTGGGACTCGTGGGCTGTGATCTGACATCCGTTGTCCGGTTAACAAACTACCTCGTAGTTCCCTTGCGGGACGCTGACACGACAAAGGCGTTCTGGGAAGTGAAGCGGGAGTTTTTCGGCGACAGGCACCCCGCGAGCACCGGTATCCAAGTCAGCGCGCTCATAACTCCAGACATGCTGTTGGAAGTAGACGCCATCGCCTATGCCCCCGATGCCAAAGTTTGACTCAAGGATTAACCTGACAGGCCCTGGACACTGAACAGTAAGCTTCCAGGGCCTGTACGGCCCAAAATCGAATGGACGAGAGACGCACCGCTCTCAGGTGGCGCTCACGGCTCCACCCTTCGTGGCCATAGGTGAGGGGCAGCCGCTTCGACCAGCTGGACGCAGCGGGAGATTGCCGTCTCGTCACCGTCCTCACACGTTCACCGCGTCTGTATCCAAGCTCACTTCAGACACCGCGTTAGAACGCGCAAATACCGCCGTTCACGATCAAAAGGGTTGGCCCCACTCAGTCAATCTACTTCTGCATGTACACAACCTTCCAAAACTTCGGACGGAGATGCGGTATCGTCCAGCATGATGCAGTGAGCCATGAACTCAGGCTCATTCACGAGGAAGGCCGATCAGCCACGAACACCGCCGCCGCTAAATTCGATGCCGTAGATGTCCGCATTGTTCAGGAGCTTCAACAGGACGGGCGCCGCCCAGTCCGTGAAATTGCCAAGAATTTGAACATCCCGGAGGCCACAGTGCGCCTGCGGTTACGGCGCCTACAGGAAGCCGGAGTACGGATCATGGCTTTCGCGAATCCAGCAGGATTCGGACAGATCAAGCCGGCACTCCTACTTGCCATTGTCGGGCCGAGCTCCCATGACGAAGTTGTCCAGGCCCTTGAGGCATGGCCGGAGGTCGTCTACCTCTCCACGATGCTCGGAGAATTCGACCTCTGCATTCAAATCTACGCCGAAGACGATGCAGAGTTGCTGAAGTTGACACAAGGCGTAAGGGAATTGCCAGGGGTCCAGTCCGTGAAGGTGATGCTCGAGATCGACGTTCACAAACTGCACTGGCGGCTGCTGCGATCCAAGGACCTGGAAACTGAATGAACGGCGCATCAGACCGACCAGAAATTAAGTGCTTCTAGGGTCACATCCCTTCAGGAGCAACCGCCTTCAGAGCTTTACTTCCCAAGCCAAGTGGTATGTTCGCCGATCTGACGTACTCGGCCTGCACAGTTGCCGCCGATAGCCCAGGGTTGTGATGCGCCTTACCAACTTCTGCCAAGGCCCGGCCACTTCCACCTGCCTTCAGACCCCAGGAACAGCTATCCGAGTCAAAATTTCCTGAACAGGTTCGCACAGCAAAAGTAGCAACAGGTACAGGTTTCTGCGCATATACAAGAAACTTTTAAGTTTTCCTTTGACATGCGCATCTTTCTACGTACTATTGTTTCCTATACGCAGAGTTGGTGAGATCCATCACTCTGACTTCAGGAGCCTCTGCTCCAAAGGCCCTCCGAATGACGGGAGGGTATTCGCCTCTCTGGCAGCACACACAACTCATGCAAAACCAGCGACCCGGACAACCGGCGACCCAAGACGAGCATGAGCTCTAAACACGGAACGGGTTTTCTGCACCGGTCCATGGAAGGAACAAATCATGGCCACTTGGGATTCGATTGTGGTCGGCGGCGGCTTCGCTGGCGTAATGGCCGCGCGGGAGCTTTCGGAAGCTGGTCTTTCGGTACTCCTGGTTGAGGCACGGGACCGCTTGGGCGGACGCACAGCCTATCGGTCATTTGCAGGGACAGAGGTCGGAATTGAACTTGGGGGGACTTACCTTGACGACGCCCACACCCACATCAGGAACGAAACAATGCGCTACGGGCTGCAGCTCGTATATCCTCCCGAGCCTCAGCGTTTGATCTGGCACCTAAATGGCCGGCGATGGGAAAGCGCTGGTTTGCCCGTGCCGTGGGAGGAAGCTGTCAGCGCTGAGGAAGCCCTCTCACAGCTCCGCGCCGCCGCAGCCCGAGTCACGGTGGGGACTCCTCATCACCTGCAGGACATCCAAGACCTCGATGTTTCAGTGGAAGACTTCATAAACAGCCTGGAACCCGGGCCGATCACGCGTGATCTGCTGATGTCATGGGCTTCCCTGTACTCAGGCACCGACAATCACGACAACTCGGTTCTATACCACCTGCATTCAATCGCCGCACTGGGGGGCAGCCCCGTCGCCCTGGCACCATCCCTGCTAATAGAAAGTGGAACGGCCAGCCTGATAGAGGCCATGGCCGGAGACTTCACCGGTGAAATCCGGCTCTCCACCACCGTGCAGGGGATCACCCAGGACGCTGCCGGCGTCACCGTCACTACCGCTGACGGAGAACAGTTGCGGGCGGAACGCGCAGTAGTTGCACTGCCCGTCAACACTCTTTCCCAGGTGGCCTTCGATCCACCCCTCAACGCAGGCAAACAAGTACTGTTTGGTGACGGGCACGTCGGGCACGGGTTCAAATTCTTTGCGCTTGTCGAGGGCGTCCGGGAAAATGTACAGGCGGTCGGCTGGGGACTGGACAGCGGCGTGACTTGGCTGTCCACCGCCAAGCACCTCGGGGACCGGAGCCTCCTTGTTGGTTTCGCACATCCGGCGGACAACTTTTCCCCGTTTAGCGTCGAGGACGTCCAAAAGGCCGTGGACGACTACATACCCGGTGCTCGCGTCATCGCCGTCGACGGGCACGACTGGAATGTCGACGACTTCTCTCAAGGGACGTGGATTTCCCCGCGTCCAGGCCAACTTACCGGTCTCGCGGCAACGCCGAGTGCGGACGAGGACCGGCTACATTTTGCCGGCGCAGACATCTCTCTCCGCTGGTTCTCCTGGATTGAAGGTGCTTTGGAAACCGGTTACGAGGCCGCACACCGCCTAATCGCAGCCGCAGATGCAGCTCAACTCAAGGAGATGGTATGAAGAAGGTCGCCGTCATTACAGGCGCAGCAAATGGAATCGGTGCGGCGACAGCACGCCGTATGGTGGAGGACGGCTTTGATGTAGTCGGCCTGGACAGGGAGCCCGGACAGATCGACGGGGTCACCTTCTACGAGTTTGACGTCACGAAAACCGACGCGCACGACGAGCTCCTTGGCCGCATTGAAGATAAGCACGGCAGTATTGCAGCCTTTGCCAACATCGCGGGCGCCGCTTCCCCCACAACCATGGCAGACATCACGCTGGACACCCTTCGCAAGCAGATGGCTATCTTCGTCGAAGGAGCTGTGTTCTTGTCCGTCTCCGCCGGGCGGCGCATGGCGAAGACCGGCGGTGGGCGGATCGTTAACGTGAGTTCTACTGGCGCGTTCGCCGCCATGCCGTCATTCCTGGCATACAACACGGCCAAGGGAGCCCTTGACGCCGCCAGCCGGACTCTGGCCCAGGAGTTGGCCCCGCAGAACGTTCTACTGAACGTGGTCTCACCAGGCTTCGTTCGGACACGGATGTCCAACGACCCTGACACCGGCGTTAACGAAGCCGACTCAGAGTGGTTCCAAACCCAGTTTGTCGACTCCGGCCGTCTGCCCATAGCGCGCACCGCCGAACCCTCTGAAATAGCCGAACCAATTGCATTCCTCCTCTCCGAACGCAATACCTACATCAGCGGGGAGACCCTCGTCGTCGACGGCGGCTTGACCTCAACAATGTAGGTCTGGGCGCAAAGTCTCCCCTCAGACCCGCTGGATCAGTAGCGCAATTTGTTCGCCGCCACAGGGGCTGCCTCGTGGACCACCGACGGGGCCCTCTTCCATCACGGTTACCGTTCCGTGCTTCCACTACATCCGCTCCAACGACGGGGCGGAGTGACACAACAACTAGACACCAGTTCCAAGGAAGGAACGACATGTCCGTGGCTCAAACCACTGCAGATACATCCGGGGTCCTGAGGACAAAAGTGATACCCGTGGTTGCCTACAGCCTCATCTTTACCCTCCTGTTCTTCATCCCGAACCTTCTGCCCTTGTACACCGGAATCCTCATCGACGCGGGCGGGATGAGCCCATCCCAAGCCGGCGGAGTAAACTCCACCTACCTCGGTGGTATGACAGTTGCTGCCATCGGCGCCACTTTCCTGGTCACGAAAATTTCTCCTCGAAAGCTGGCATTCCTCGCCACCATCCTCCAAACCGCAGGGTTTTGCTACCCCCTGGTCTTCGCAGGCGGTGAAGGCGTCCTCGTTGGCATGGCCATTGCCGGGTTGGGAAACGGCGCACTGTTCGCAGTCGCAAATGCCGCAGGAGCCCTGGAAAAGTACCCCGTGCTCGTTTTTGGGGCAGGAATGGTACTGGCCAACGTAGTTTCAGCCGCCGTCCCAACACCCCTGTATGCAGCGGTTGAAAGCTTCGGTCTCCGCGGGCTCTTCATCACCCCGCTGGCGATAATCCCGCTGATACTCGTTTCACTTCTCGTTCTGCCCCGCAAGGTCGCCACCGTAACCGGCACGCCGGAACTTCCCCGGACCCGCCGATCGCGATCAGTCAAAACGACTTCGGTTCTGCTTCTTTCCGGGATCTTCCTCACCAGTCTTTTCAACATGGTCTACTACGCCTACTCGGATCGACTGCTCGTACGAGCCAACTTCGACGTCGACGCCATTGCCGTCATCTTCACGGTCGTTTACCTGACAGCAGCAATTGGCGGCGTTATAGCCATGGTGATGGCCGGCTGGCAGCGGCACCTTGCTTCCGGCCTGGTAGTCATCACCGCACTCCTGACACTCTCGGTCGTAATCGCAACGACAATAGAATCACCGCCGGCAGTTGTGGTGGCCGTAAACGTAGCAGGGATGATCTCCATGCTGACCATGGCGGTTCAACCTGCTGTTGCTGCACAAATCGACGCAACCGGTCGGCTCGCGGCCGCAGCCAGCGGCGCCCTCATTGCCAGCATGGCCCTGGGCCCGATTGTTGGAGGGTGGGTACTCGAAGCCTTCGGATTCCCCGGAATCACCACCCTTTCGACGATCATGGGGCTGCTGGCCATCGCACTGGTCGCCGCTGTCTACTTGCGTCGCAAGGCTGCAACAGAAGAACCACTTCCGGCTGCGGCACCCGAGCAGACCAACGTGCCGGGATAACCGGACTACCCACCGGGAGATTGTCCAACGGCGATCCCCGCCCAAAAACCTCGTCCCAACAACAGGAGAAACAACACACCATGATCAATAGCACGACGACAACGACCGACGCCCGCAGTCTCGTCCTCCATGCCGTGAAGGCGCTCTTCATCAACCGGGATATCACGGCCCTGGAGCAGGATTTCGCTCCTGACTACGTTGACCACGCCCTTCCGGCCGCGGACAACGGACTCGACGGACTCCGTGGCTTCCTAGCAAATCTTCCCGAAGGCTTTGGCTATGAACCCGTCCGCGCTCTCGCCGACGACACCCTCGTGATGACCCACGGCCTCTACCACGGGTACGGCCCCGAACCGGCAGGTGTTTTCGACATCTGGCGCGTTTCCAATGGCCGGATTGTCGAGCACTGGGACGTGTACGAGAAGCCCTCAAGCGACGACTAGCCTGATATCCGACCACAGACAGCGTGGTTTGGCTCGTAGGTTGCTGCAACTTCCCGACTTTGGGTCGTAGCAGCAACCTATGGGTCTTTAAGCGACACTGAACCCGCCGACGGGAGAGCAACTTTGCGTTCCAGGCAGGAATGGTGCGAGCTGCTTGTCGGCCTCCGCGAAGAAATGGGGGACCGGTATCCTTCCTCCGGGGATGACCCGTACGTCTTCGCTGTAGTTACGGCGACTGGGTTGAGCGGCAGAATCATTCTGAATTAGATCTTTGCCCCATGAGCCATGGCCTTGCTTGCGACCTTGCCCAGTCAACCGCCGCGAGAGCCAACAACTCATTCGTAGACAATGTCCTCGCATTGGCTTACAGCCCTTGTCCTACAATTCGGTCGCCTTAGGGCTCTGACGCCCTCCGGAGGTTGCGCGCATCGGACCAGCCATACACCCCAACACCTGAGCATGTGATTGATTTCGTCTCACAATGCGTCGTATGAGCCCGTAATTGCGGCCGTCGAAGTCAAGCAAGCGCTCAGAAATAAAGTTGCAAGGTCTTGACGAAAGTCATGTTAACGCTAGATCATTGTGTAGCAGGCCAGTTGAAGTGATCCACGCCACTCCTTTGGTTGGCCAGCATCAGTGATAAAAGGCGTATGAAGCCCGGGAATCTCACCGTCGACAGCGGACAGGACCCGAGCCGGAACACGCTTCTAATGGCGGTGTTTTATGTTCTGTCAGCCGATAAACACATCAACGATCCAATCTGTTCGCCAGCTATGTCTGGATCCAAGACTTGGTGAAGTATTGCTTTTGGAAGGACATCTAGAATGACAAAGACCATCGATACCGGGGTGTTTATCCCTGTTGGCAAGAACGGGTGGATTCATTCGGTCAACACCCCGGAGACCCCGGGAACGTATGAGCACGTCCTGAAGGTCGTGCAGGGCGCTGAGG
>NZ_JBNHFD010000116.1:0-8546 GCF_059089865.1 Arthrobacter sp. Y3221157 | reverse complement strand
CGTGCGCGGGCCTTCCGTGGGCGGGCCCTCCTTGCGCGGGCCTCCGGGCGGCAGCCCGCCGGCAGGGCGGACCACGGTTCCGGGCCGCACACTCCGGAAGGCCGTGATGCCGGGCTCCTGTTCATGCGTGAGCTGCTGGCCGAGGTGCTCGTACAGCCCCACCACCGCCTGGTGGTCCAGCACAGCAGGCAATGATTCGATGGCCCCAACCAGGCGCTGTGCCCCGGCGACGGCTACATCGGAGTTGGTGACGCCGAACAGATCCGGCTGGGCGGCCATACAGATGAGCGGGCGGACAAACCTGCGGTGCGGCGGTGCAAGGACCGACGTGACGGCGGCGCATCGGGCCAGCGCGCCCTCCACCGCCTGGGTCCGCGCGTAGCGGCCCTGCCAGAGGACCCCGGATGCCACCCGCACTTCGCCGGTCCAGTTCTTGGCGTCCACCACCACAACCCCGCCGGGGCCAACCAGCACGTGGTCCAGGTGGGCTTTCGGGCGCCCCGGCCAGTGCACGTCGTGCATGACATACCAGCCGCGTGGCACCAACTCGCTCAGCTTGTCCGCCACCACCCGTTCGCCCGCGGCCCCAGCGTCCCACGCCTTTGTGGCATGCTCGGCCGCGTCGAGCTGGCGCTTGAGCCTGGCAACCCTCTCAGCGGCCAGCCGGGACTGCTC
The DNA here is from genome assembly GCF_059089865.1 of Arthrobacter sp. Y3221157. Lineage (NCBI taxonomy): Bacteria > Bacillati > Actinomycetota > Actinomycetes > Micrococcales > Micrococcaceae > Arthrobacter > Arthrobacter sp. Y3221157. The sequence goes on along the minus strand of NZ_JBNHFD010000116.1, from coordinate 7,871 downwards.
GGCCGCTCCGTCTCCTGCCCCCATGGTTGGTCCCTGCTTCCCTGCCGTCGCAACGGGGGCGGCTGGCCGCCGTCGTCCTTGCCTGCGGTTGTTCTTCCGGTTTTTCGAAAGTAACAGGGCGGCAGGACGCCGGTATATAAGTACTTTTCGCGGGAGTACTCAGGTTGGTTACTTGGTTTGCAGGCCCTTAGTTGATGACACGGCTTCGTCACAGGGACCCGAATATGGGCGGTTCATTTTGACTGTCGCGAGCTTCTGGCATGCTGGTGCCATGGCTAGCCGCGCGGGCACACTTGCCCAACCCCAGGACCTTGTTGACATCACTGCGCTCCTCGACGCGTACTACGACATCACGCCAGACCTCGCTGATCCGGGCCAGCGCGTTGTGTTCGGCACGTCGGGGCACCGGGGGTCCAGCCTCAAGGCGTCGTTCAACGAGAAGCACATCGTGGCCATCACGCAGGCCATCGTAGAGTACCGGGCAGCGCAGGGCGTCACCGGCCCCCTGTTCCTGGCCAAGGACACGCATGCGCTGAGCGAACCGGCGCAGAACAGCGCCCTGGAGGTGCTCGCCGCCAATGGCGTGCAGGTCCTCATCGATGCCCGGCACGGTTACACCCCCACCCCGGCCCTGAGCCATGCGATCCTCACCTACAACCGGAATGCCGGGCCCGGCGCACCGCAGGCTGACGGCATCGTGGTGACCCCCAGCCACAACCCGCCCGCGGACGGCGGCTTCAAGTACAACCCTCCGCACGGGGGCCCCGCCGATTCGGACGCCACCGGATGGATTGCCAACCGCGCCAACGAACTACTCGAGAACGACCTGCGCGGGGTGAAGCGGATCCCGGTGGCCGATGCCCTGGCTGCTGACACCACCGGCAAGTTCGACTTCCTCAGCAGCTATGTTGACGACCTGCCCTCCGTGCTCAACCTTGACGCCATCCGCGAGGCCGGCGTCAGGATCGGCGCCGACCCCATGGGCGGGGCGTCCGTGGACTACTGGGGTGAGATCGGCGAGCGCCACCAGCTGAACCTGACCGTCGTCAACCCCACCGTGGACCCGCAGTGGGCGTTCATGACGCTGGACTGGGACGAAAAGATCCGGATGGACTGCTCGTCGCCGTCGGCCATGGCCTCCCTGATCCAACGGATGTCCGACGGCGGCTCGGCCTTCGACGTGGCCACAGGCAACGACGCTGACGCCGACCGGCACGGCATCGTCACCCCCGACGGCGGTCTGATGAACCCCAACCACTACCTCGCCGTCGCCATCGATTACCTCTACCGGAACCGCAGCGGCTGGAACCCTGCCTCCGTGGTGGGCAAGACCCTGGTGTCTTCCTCCATCATCGACCGGGTGGCACAAAGCCTGGGCCGGAAGCTGGTCGAGGTGCCGGTGGGCTTCAAGTGGTTCGTGCCCGGCCTGCTGTCCGGCGAGGGCGCATTCGGCGGCGAGGAATCGGCCGGCGCCTCTTTCAATAAGAAGGACGGCAGCGTCTGGACCACGGACAAGGACGGCATCCTGCTGGCCCTGCTCGCGTCCGAGATCACCGCCGTCACGGGCAACTCTCCGTCCCAGCTGTACAAGGGCCTGACGGACCAGTTCGGTTCGCCGGTTTATGCCCGGATCGACGCCGCCGCCTCGCGCGAGCAGAAGGCGAAGCTGGGCAAGCTCTCCGCGGCGGATGTCACCGCGACGTCCCTGGCCGGCGAGGAGATCACTGCGAAGCTCACCGAGGCGCCGGGCAACGGTGCATCCATCGGCGGTCTCAAGGTGGTCACGGAGAACGCCTGGTTTGCTGCGCGCCCGTCCGGCACCGAGGACGTGTACAAGATCTACGCCGAGTCGTTCAAGGGCGAGGAGCACCTCAAGCAGGTGCAGGCCGAGGCCAAGGCGCTGGTGGACGGCGTCATCGCCTAGGCGGTTCCCTTCCCTGGGTCCAGGCTCCACAGGCGGAGGACGCGCCGGATGGTGTGGTCACCATCCGGCGCCATGTCCACCAGGGCGATCCGGTCCAGCACCACTGCGTCCCCCGGGTTCAGCCGTTTCTTGTCAGGGCCTGAGCCGTGGTGCGAGACGTGCGGCCGGTAGCCGGAGAGTGTGTGGCGCGGTGTGAGTATCCTGCCGTCCACGGCGGCCACAGCCTGGACCAGGGCCTCATGCAGGGCCTGGAGCGCCGGGTGTTGCTCCACCAGGCTGACGGCTACGGATCCGTTACGGCCAAAGGCCGCTTCCTCCCCTACGGCCATGCTGGCGCCAAGCGCGGCCCGCGCCGGAGCATCGGCGAGGGCGGCGATGCGTTCCGCCGCGCCGGCACTGCCCGGACCTCCGACGTCGAACCTCACCAGAGTGATATGCAGCGGCCAGTCAGTGCGCAGGAAAACGGCGCCTTCTGCCACGGGTTCGACGAACGCCACGAAGATGAGGTTGCGCATCGGCATGGCCCCAGTCTCCCACCACACTCCCCGGGTCCGCCCCCTCAGACGCTCTCTCACATCCCGCCCTGATAGCCCCAACCCTCTCTCACCTTCGGCGGCTTAAACGCAGTCGCTCTCTCACCGGGTGAGAGAGCGACTGCCAAAAAGCTGCTGAAAGTGAGAGAGCAACGGGATGGTTAGACGGTGCGGACGACGTCCTGGTAGGCGAACTTGGGCTTGGCTTCGCCCCATGCGTCCTCGCCGGGCTGGCCGATGTTGACCACCAGGAAGCTCTTCTGGTCTCCCTCCGGGAAGAAGGCCTCATCGATGGCACCGAAGTCGGCGCCGGTCATCGGGCCTGCGGCGAAGCCAAGGGACCGGACGGCCAGGATGAAATAGCCGGCCTGCAGGTGCGCGTTGTTGTTGCCCGTTGCCGCGGCCAGTTCGGAGTTGGCGTCGTACATGGCCTTGGGGGCGTTGTAGCCGGGGAGGAAGTTGTCCCACTCGCCGGCCCAGTCGGTGTCGTAGCTGAGGATGGCCACCAGCGGGGCGGAGGCGGTCTTGGCGCGGTTGCCGGCCATGAGCGCATCCACGAGCTTGGCGCGGGCCTCGTCCGAACGGACGTAGGTGATGCGCAGCGGCTGGGAGTTGAAGGCGGTGGGGCCGAACTTGGTGAGCTCGTAGATGGCCCGGGCCTGTTCCTCGGTGACTTCACCGGTGAACGTGTTGGCCGTTCGGGCCTCGGCGAAAATGGCGTCGACGGCGGCCGAATCGATAACCGCTTCTTCATGGGCAATGGTCATTGGCATACCTTTCGCTGCGCCTCCCCGCCTGCCGGGTCGGCCTCTTCGCTGTCCGTAGTTGCAACTTCAACCTCTGCCTGGGTCTTCCCGGAACAGCACGTGACCTTAGCCACAACGGCAGCAACAACGGCCCGGGCGGTATTCTGTTGCTGTTCATCTTCGCCATCGGCGGCACCCCCTGAAAGGCCCCTCCCATGAGCATGCTCGGAATCAAGTGGAAGCTGCACGGCACCGGCAAATCCATCAGGCCCGGCCACGTGGTGGCCCCCGATGAGCGGCTGGCCTGGCCGCTGACCATCGGCGTGGGCATGCAGCACGTAGTGGCCATGTTCGGCGCCACCTTCCTGGTGCCCATTATCACCGGCATGCCGCCGGCAACCACGCTCTTCTTCTCCGGCATCGGCACCCTGCTGTTCCTGGTGATCACCAAGGGCAGGGTGCCCAGCTACCTGGGCTCGAGCTTTGCGTTCATCGCGCCGATCATGGCATCGCAGCAGCAGTTCGGCGTGCCCGGCGCACTGGGCGGCGTGGTCCTGGCCGGCGTGGTCCTGGCCCTGGTGGGTGCCATCGTGCAGAAGTTCGGCGCAGAGTGGATCAACCGGCTTATGCCGCCCATCGTCACCGGCGCCATCGTGGCGCTGATCGGCCTCAACCTGGCCCCCGCCGCGAAACAGAACTTCGCCGCCGCGCCCGTCACCGCCGTCGTAACACTTGGCACCATCATCCTGGTCAGCGTCCTGTTCCGCGGGATCCTCGGCCGGCTCAGCATCCTGGTGGGCGTGGTGGTGGGCTACCTCGTGGCCATGCTCCGCGGCGAAGTCAGCTACGAAAAGATGAACGCGGCCGCGTGGGTGGGGCTCCCCCAGTTCCAGACCCCCGAGTTCCACATCGGCGTCCTGGGCCTGTTCGTGCCGGTGGTCCTGGTCCTGGTGGCGGAGAACATCGGCCATGTGAAGTCCGTGGCCGCCATGACCGGGCAGAACCTCGACGGCGTCTCCGGGCGCGCGCTGATGGCCGACGGCGCCGCCACCGTCCTCGCCGGCATCGGCGGGGGTTCGGGAACCACCACCTACGCCGAAAACATCGGCGTCATGGCTGCCACCAAGGTGTATTCGACGGCGGCCTACTGGGTGGCCGGCATTTTCGCCATCCTGCTGAGCTTTTCCCCCAAGTTCGGGGAGCTGATCGCCACCGTCCCCCCGGGCGTGCTGGGCGGCGCGGCAACCATGCTTTACGGCATGATCGGCATCCTTGGCGTGAAGATCTGGGTGCAGAACAAGGTGAACTTCTCCAACCCGGTGAACCTGACCACTGCGGCCGTGGCGCTGATCATCGGCATCGCCGACTATACGCTGACCGTCGGCGAGCTGACCTTTACCGGCATCGCGCTTGGTTCGGCGGCCGCACTGGTGATCTACCACGGCATGAAGGCCATCGCGAAGGCCCGTGGAACGGTGGCGGAACCGGAGTCCGAGCAGGCGGGACTGCCGCCTGCGGCCAAGGCCGCCGCCAATGCTGCCGCGAAGCGGGCTCCCAGGAAGCGCTAGGAGCTAAGCCACTTCGTCCGGACGGTTGAGCCCGTAGACGGGCCCTGGCTTGGGGCGCTTTGCCGCCAGCGATTCGTCGGACCCGTGCGGCAGGATGCGGTGCAGCACCCAGGGGAAGAAGTACTGCCGGGCCCACACCAGGTCTTCGGCCCGCGCCTGCGTCCAACCGTGGGACGGCACCGGCCGCGGCTCAAGCGGCTCAAGGGTGTGCGGCACTGCCAGCGCGTCGAGGGTGGCCACCGCAACGGCATGGTGGCCCAGCGGGGACAGGTGCAGCCGGTCCGGATCCCACATCCGGACGTCCTGGAGCTCGGGCAGGCACCAGAGGTCAACCATGATGGCATGGTGGCGGAGGGCTATCTTGTGCAAGTGCTCGTTGTAGATGGCCACCCTCCCGCGGATCTGGCTGAAGACGGGGGTGCCGCCCCAGTCCGGCCCTGCGTACAGGAGGACGGTCGCTCCCGTGGCGGCCAGCTTTTCCACTGCCTGGTCCATATGCCGGGCGAGCTTGTCCGGATCGCCGCGGCGGAAGATGATGTCATTTCCGCCGCCGAACATGGCAACCAAGTCCGGCTTCAGCGCCAGGGCCGGGGCAAGTTGCCTGTCCAGGATCTGCCGCAGCAGCATTCCCCGGACCGCGAGGTTGGCATACGCGAAGCCGGGCTGGCCGGCGCTGAGTTCCTCCGCCACACGGTCGGCCCAGCCCCGGAGCCCGCCGAGGCTCCGCGGCTCGGGATCGCCCACACCCTCCGTGTATGAGTCGCCCAGTGCCACGAACCGGTGCCAGGGGTGGCTGCCTCCGGTTTCCGTGCCGGCCCGCAGGTCCTGCTTTTCCGTTGTCATGCCGTCCTCCTTCGCACGGATGAACGCGGGCGCTGCTTCTTTGCGGCGCCCGCCGCCGGTGGCACCTCTGACTGTTGGTCCAGATCGGCCGGCGCCAGCAGGCGGAAGTCCTCGACGCCGTCGGGCGGTTCCTGCCTGATCCCCGAGACCGCCGGGCCGGGCCGCTCCATCGCGGCACTGGGCGCCACGACATTCAGCGCTGCATCCCGCAGGTCCAGCTCGTGATGCAGCGCCTGCGTCTGCAGGAACCGCAGGGCCCCCTCGCGGCTAAGGCCGTACTCGTTCATGAGGCTGCGCACCGCCAGGTCCACCAGAACCAGCGAGCTTTGCACGACGGCGAGTCCCGCCGTGGTCTCGGCCCGCTCGGCCACGCGCACCACCACGCGCAGGGCCCGCGCCACCTGGTGCACGTAGCTCCGGACCCGGACCAGGTCGTCACTGGTGAAGGCGTGGGATACGGAAGCGTAAAGGTTGATGGCCGCACTGGTGCCGCCCTCGGACACGATGGGCGCGGACAGCAGTGACTGCACCCCGTGGCTGGCGGCCGCGCTCGAATAGCCGGGCCAGCGCCGGTCCCGACTGAGATCGGACAGCAGGACGAACTCACTGGTACGCAGGGCTTCCATGACCGGCCCGTCCGCAAAGGAGCACTGCTCCCGGTCCGCCTCGCGGGCCTGCTCGGTGCTGGCGGCAAGCGTGTGCGCCTTGCCAAGGCGGAAAAGGGTGGCAGCCCAGGCGATACCGCGGCGTTCACCCTTGATGTCTGTCATGAAGTCGCGGGTGACTTCCCAGAGGTATGTCTCGACGTCCTTGCTGTCGAAAACAGGCTCTGGCGGCATTGGAAGAGGTCCCCAGCCAACCTGCCCCGTGGGTTCAGCGGCCATTCTCCACGCCTTGCTTATAAGCGCCTCGGCCTACTGCAAAACCTTGTTCTAAGAATACGTCCCGCAGCCACCTTGCAGGGAACTCCGGGAAACTTTGGGGCTTTCCGCAGCAATACCAGGTGTCAGAGCCAGACCTGGTATCCGGTCGACTTGTCGAAGAGCCTGCGGGTTGTAATGCCCTCGCCGGCGATCCACAGGACTGAACCGTCCTCCGCAGCCTGCTCAACCAGTCCGCTGGCAACGTGCTCATCCCGCAGCCAGACCTCCACGGTATGGCCAGTCAGCCGCGCCCAATCCTTGCGCAGTCCGCGGCTTGAGCCAGGTGCCGCCTCTTCTTCCTTGGGGTTGCTTTCGGCCGCTGGCAGGTCGGCCAGTACGCACAGGTTCACGGTTCCTCCATTACTGGGCAAGGGTCGAGCCGCCTCACAGGGACTCGACTGATATTTCTTTGATATATCAGGTTGGGAAACCCAGTATGTTCCAGGTCACATTCCTTGTCAAAGGAGGATCAAAACGGCAACGAGCCTTACGGGAACATGGCCTCGGCCACCAACGCCGCTTTACGCAGCGAACAGGGCTTCGCGCACCGCACGCTCGAAACCGCTGACGTGCACCCTGGCGAGTTCGGCGGCCTTACCTTCGTCCCCGTCAATGACGGCATTCAGCAGGTTCACGTGTTCATGCACATGCAGGGACAGATCGGGAAGGCGGTCGATGACCATGCACCAGATCCGGGTGGCGAGGTTGTCGTACCGGATCAGGATGTCCTCAAGGTGCGGGTTGGCAGCGGCGGCGTAGATACCCTGGTGCACCCGGGCATCGAGGCGGAGCGTCTCCGTGACTGACGCGGCCCCGACGTCGAACGCCTCGACATCCTTGAGGATGCCAAGCAGCTGGCGCCTGACAGCATCAGTGGCGACCCTCGCCGCGCGGGCGGCAGCAAGGGGCTCAAGCTGCGCGCGGATCTCAGAGATGAAGGACAGGTCCGTGACGTCCACCCGGGTGGCGAAGGTGCCGCGCCGCGGGTACGTGATCACCAGCCGGTCCAGTTCCAGCCGCTTCAGCGCCTCGCGCACGGGAGTGCGGCCAACGCCCAGTGACTTAGCCAGCGCCTCGTCGTTCAACAGCTCGCCGGGCTTGATATCCAAGACCAGGAGCCGGTCCCGGATGCTCTCATAGGCGACGTCGGCGAGGGACTTCCTGCTGCCCTCTTCCGCAGCCGCCAAAGTTTCCAGTGCCATGCCAGGACCCCTTTCCCCTCGCTGAAAATTAACTATTGACCTGCGTCACAGTCGAGTATACGCTGGGGTCCAATCTAATATATCAGTTCGCTACTTTTGAATATATCTAGAAGGAGGAGGGGACATGACCCT
>NZ_JBNHFD010000115.1:0-8943 GCF_059089865.1 Arthrobacter sp. Y3221157 | reverse complement strand
GCAGACCATCCCGGGCATCGGCATCTGGACTGCCGCCGAGGTGGTGCAGCGGACCCACGGATGCCCCGATTCCATCTCGGTGGGCGACTACCACCTGGCGGCGTACGTGGGTGCGGCGCTGACCGGCAGGCGCACCGACGACGCCGGGATGCTCCGGCTGCTGGAACCGTGGATGGGGCACCGGCAGCGGGTGGTCCGCATGATCCAAGCCAGCGGTTTCCGCAAGCCCACCTTCGGTCCGCGGATGACCATCCAGGACCACCGCCGGCACTGACCCGGAAACAGGGACTGCCGCCGGGGCAGGGGCGTGGACTGGCAGGTCCGGCGGGTATAGCGTGGCGCAAGGGACCCCTACCCGAGTGCCCCGCATGCATCCTTTGGAGCCGGCGATGATCCATACGGAAAAACTCACCAAGACCTTCCAGGTCAAAAAGGAAACTGTAGAAGCCGTCAAGGGCGTGGACATTGATGTTGCCCCCGGCGAGCTGGTGGCGTTCCTGGGTCCGAATGGCGCGGGCAAATCCACCACACTGCGGATGCTCACCACCCTGCTCCGACCCACCTCCGGCTCCGCCACCGTAGCCGGAGTGGACGTGGCCGCCGACCCCGCAGGCGTACGGGCACGGATCGGCTACATCGGCCAGGGCAACGGCGGCGGGCACAGCTTCCGCGTGATTGACGAACTGGTGATGCAGGGCCGCTTCTACGGAATGAACACGGCCGACGCCGCCGCCCGCGCGCAGGAACTGCTGCACTCCCTGGACCTAGTGGACCTGGCCAAACGCACGGTCATCAAGCTCTCCGGAGGCCAGCGGCGCCGGATGGACGTGGCACTCGGCCTGATGCACTCCCCCAGGCTGCTGTTCCTCGACGAACCGTCCACCGGGATGGATCCGCAAAACCGGGCCAACCTCTGGGACCACATCATGCGGTTGCGCCAGGAACACGGCACCACGATCGTCCTCACCACGCACTACATGGATGAAGCGGACTCGATGTCCGAGCGGGTGATCGTCATCGACCACGGCCGGATCATCGCCGATGACACGGCTGCGCGCCTGAAAGCCAACCTCGCCGGCGACCTGCTGGCCGTCGAAGTGGCGGCCGAGTCCGCTCCGGCCGTGCGGGGACTCCTGGGCCGGGCGGCGGCAGGCGGCGAAGTGCAGGAAAACAGGCTCGACGGCGTGGTGACGTTCCGGCTGCGCCTGCCGGAAGGTGCACGGATCGCCCCGTCCCTCCTGAAGGGCATGAACGACGCCGGCGCTCCCGCCCAGTCGATCGAGCTGAAGCCGCCCACCCTGGACGACGTTTTCCTCGAACTGACCGGCCGCAACCTCCGGGAAGGAGCCAACCAGTGAGCACCCAATCGCTCCGCCACATCGCCCGCACCGGGGACGCCCCGAGGACGCCAGGCCTGAGACGGGTCCTGCGGGACACAAGGTACGTCTTCTGGCGTGAGATGCTGCTGCCGCTGCGCGACCCGTTTTCCCTGATCTTCTCCCTGATCCAGCCGCTGGTGTTCCTCGGTTTGTTCGGCCCGCTGCTCAGTGCCTCGGTAGGAGCCCCGGCCTTCGGCGGCCAATCCACCCTGCAGTGGTTCCTGCCCGGCGTGGTGGTAATGATCGCCCTGTTCGGCACCTCGATGACCGGTTCCAATTTGCAGTACGAGCTAATGACCGGTTCCTACGAGCGGATCCTCGCCACTCCCCTGTCCCGCTCTTCACTGATGATCGGCCGGGCGCTCAAGGAATGGGCGCCGCTGGTGCTCCAGGGACTCCTCATCGCCATGGTCTGCATCCCGTTCGGGTTCGTCTTCCACCCGCTGCATGTGCTGCTGGGCCTGGTGATCCTGGGGGTTTTTGGCATCGGCCTGGGCGCACTCTCCTACTCCCTGGCGCTGGTGTCGCAGAACAAGGAGTGGATCTTCTGGGGCGTGCAGCAGACCCTGCTCTTCCCTCTGATGATCCTGTCCGGGATCATGCTGCCCATCGAAGCCGGTCCGGCCTGGATGAAGACCGCCAGCCTGTTCAACCCGCTGACCTATTTGGTGAACGCCGAGCGGGAGCTATTCGCAGGGACCATCGGGGAGCAGACGCTGTGGGGACTCGTGGCAGCGGCGGTGACGGCCGCCGTCGGCCTGGCGGTGGGGATCAGGACCATCAGCCGCGACATCCGCTAGGGCCCGGCAGCGCGGGTCACAGCCCCAGCCGGGCCACGGCCTCCTCGCGCATCTGGATCTTCCGGATCTTCCCGGAAACCGTCATGGGGAAGCTGTCCCGCACCTCCACGTAGCGCGGGATCTTGTAGTGGGCCAGGTTCCCACGGCAGAATCCGGCAACGGCGTCCGCGTCCAGCGGTTCTGCGCCGGGTTTGAGGATGATGCAGGCCATCAGCTCCTCGCCGTACGTCTCGTCCGGCACCCCGATCACCTGCACGTCCTGGATCGCAGGATGAGTGTAGAGGAACTCCTCGATTTCGCGGGGGTAGATGTTCTCGCCCCCGCGGATCACCATGTCCTTGATCCGCCCCTCGATCACCACGTACCCGTCGTCGTCCATCAGGGCAAGGTCCCCGGTGTGCATCCAGCCGTCGGCGTCGATGGCCTCCGCTGTCTTCTCCGGCTGGTTCCAGTACCCCGCCATCACGGCGTAGCCGCGCGTGCACAGTTCCCCGATTTCGCCCCGCTCCAACACGTTGCCCGTGGCAGGATCGATAACCTGGCTTTCCAGCCGCGGCATGGTGCGGCCCACAGTCTCCGTCCGGTGCTGCAGCGTGTCCCCCTGCCGGGTCATGGTGGACACCGGCGAGGTTTCGGTCATGCCGTAGCAGATGGCCACATCCTTCATGTGCATGTCCGAGATGACCCGTTTCAGGACCTCCACCGGGCACGGGGAACCGGCCATCACGCCGGTGCGCAGGGTGGACAGGTCATAGGTGGCGAAGTCCGGCAGGGCAAGCTCGGCGATGAACATGGTGGGGACCCCGTAGAGGGAGGTCCCGCCGAAATCCTGCACGGCCTCCAGGGTTGCCGCGGGCGAGAATCCCCTGCCCGGGATGATGGTGGCGGCGCCGTGGCTGAGGGCGTTCAGGTTCCCGATGACCATGCCGAAGCAGTGGTAGAACGGCACCGGGATGACCACGCGGTCGTGCTCGTTGTACCGGAGCAGTTCCCCGATGGCAAAGCCGTTGTTCAAAATGTTGTGGTGGGTCAGGGTGGCACCCTTGGGAAACCCGGTGGTGCCGGACGTGTACTGCAGGTTGATGGGGTCATGCGGGTCCAGTTCCGCCATTTGGGCCATCAGGGCGGAATGCGCGACGGCGTCCGCGCCCTTCAGCAGTTCTGCGTACGTCAGTTCCGCCTCGCCCAGCGGGGCCACGCCGCCGTCGGGCCCCTCACCTCCCGGCGCAGGGAGAAAAACCAGTTCCCGCAGGTCCGGACTTTCGGCGAGCACCCGGCGCGCCATGCCCACGAAGTCGCTGTTCCGGTCCGACGGGGCCGTCACCAGCATCCGCATGCCGTTCTGCTTCACCACGAATTCCAGTTCATGGCTGCGGTACGCCGGATTGACGTTGACCAGGATGGCGCCCACCTTGGCGGTGGCATACTGCAGCAGCGTCCACTCCGCGCAGTTGGGGCTCCAAATCCCCACCCGCTCACCCTTCCCGATGCCCAGGGCGAGGAGCCCGCGGGCCAGCCGGTCGACGTCGTCGTTCATCTTGGTGTAGCTCCACCGCCGGGCATCCGCCCCCGGAACCGGGCCTGCCTCTATCAGCGCGTCGTGGTACGGAAACCTCGCCACCGCCCGCTCAAAGTTGGCGCCGATGGTCTCCTCGAGCAGCGGAACGTCAGTGTCCCCGGCTGTATAAGCACGCATGCTGGCACGCTACCAACAGGTCCGGTGCAAATGAAGCATCCCCCGCCCGCGCAACAGAACGGTAGCTGCTGCGCGGGCCGGTATTGTGAAATCCATGAGTGCACCGATCGACCTGCAGGCAACGTTCATCCCCAACGAAGGCGAATTTTTCCGCGTGAAGCTCGCGCTGGAAATCGCCATCGACGAGGTGGTGAACGAGCCGGGCTGCATCCGCTACGAACTGACGGAAGCCACCGAGGAGAAGCTGGTCCTGACCGAACAATGGGCCTCGGAAGAGGACCTGGAGAAGCACTCCAAGGGCATCGCCGTGCAGGACCTGAACGAATCGCTGAGCGCACTGCTCGCCGAACCCGTCAAGGTGGAGCGCATCTAGCGCAGCCTTAAACAGCGAAGCGGGACCCTTCTGGGGGTCCCGCTTCGCTGTTTAAAGAAGACTTAGAGGTCGGGGATCTGGGAACCGTCCTGGGGGCCCGCCGGCTTGCTGGCAGCAGCCGCGGCCTCTTCCCGCTGGCGTGCCACGTGGGCGTGGACTTCCTCCATGTCCAGCGCCTTCACCGCATCCACCACCTGTTCGAGCTGCTGGGCGTTCAGGGCGCCGGGCTGCGAGAACACCAGCACCTTTTCGCGGAAGGCCATCAGGGTGGGGATGGACGTGATGCCGGCCTCGGCGGCCAGCTGCTGCTCGGCCTCCGTGTCCACCTTCGTGAAGAGGACATCCGGGTGCTTCTCGGAAACAGCCGAGTACGTGGGGCCGAACTGCTTGCACGGCCCGCACCATTCAGCCCAGAAATCGACCAGGACAATATCGTTGCCCTCAATGGTTGACGCGAACTGTTCACCTGTGATGTCAAGGGTAGCCATGTGTCCACGCTACGCGGGATCGCCACCAAAGTCCCGGCCACGGGACCCCTGTTCGCTCCCCGCGTCATCGGGAATAACCGGAAAGCCGTCATATACAGGCGGCGCCGGGGCACCTAGTCTGGGGGTCATCAGCCACTGCGCGGCACCCAGGAGGGCTCATGGCCACCGCTGTTTCTGCCCGGTCACTCGTGAAGCGATTCGGCCGCAGGGAAGTGCTGCACGGCGTAGATTTCGAGGTGGAGGCAGGCACCGTCTTTGGGGTCATTGGACCCAACGGTGCTGGCAAGACCACCACCATGCGCTGCCTGCTGGACATCATCCGGCCCACGGCTGGCGAAATCCGGGTGCTGGGCACCGATCCCCGATCCGGCGGCCCGGAGTTGCGCCGCCGGATCGGGTACCTTCCGGGTGAACTGTTCCTGGAGGGCCGGGTGACCGGGCGCAAACTGCTGGCCCATTACCAGGCCATCAGCGGCCCGGTTCCACCGGGCCGGATCAATGACCTTGCCAACCGGCTGGGCCTGGACCTGGACCGCCACACCCGGAAGCTGTCCAAGGGCAACAAGCAGAAACTGGGGCTGGTGCAGGCGTTCATGCACGAGCCCGAGCTCCTGGTCCTGGATGAGCCCACGGGCGGGCTGGACCCCCTGGTCCAGCAGGAGTTCCACGCCATGGTCCGGGAGGCGAAGCACCGCGGGCAGACCATCTTCCTCAGCTCCCATGTCCTCAGCGAGGTCCAGCAGACTGCAGACACGGTGGCCATCCTCCGCGACGGACGGATCATCACGGTTGAATCTGTTGAAGGGCTGCGTGAAGGTGCCGTCCGCCGCGTCCGGCTCACCACGCACGGGATTGCAGCGCACGACGCCGTTGCGCTGCTGTCCGGAGTGCCCGGCGTCGGGCAGGTGCAGGTGCTGGAGGCGGACGGCGCCGTCTCGCTCTCGGCTGTGCTGGAAGGTGCCATCCAGCCGCTGGTGAGGATGCTGGGCTCGCTTGAGCTGACGGACCTGGTCCTGGACGAGCCAGACCTTGAGGAAGCAGTTCTGAAGATGTACGCCATGCCGCGGGAGGATGCCACATGACTGCCACCCTGCCCCTGTTCCGCAGGGCATTCTTCGACACCTGGCGCTCCACCCTGGGCTGGGCGGCCGGGCTCGCCGCTGCAGCGTTCCTCTATCTTCCGCTGTACCCGTCCATTGGCGGCAGCGCGCAGATGCAGGACATGGTGGACGCCCTGCCGGCCGAGATGACCAAGGCCCTGAACTACGACCAGATCGCCAGCGGGCCGGGTTACGCCCAGGCCACCCTGTTCGGGCTGCTGGGGTTCCTGCTGATGACCATCGCGTCGGTGGCGTGGGGTGCCGCGGCGGTGGGCGGGGACGAGGAGTCGGGGCAACTGGAGCTGACGCTTGCCCACGGCGTCCGGCGGGTCCAGGTGGTCCTGGAACGGGCACTGGCATTGTTCCTGCGGGTGGTGCTGCTGGCCGGGCTGGTCTTCGTCCTGGTGCTGGTGCTGAACGAACCGTCCCAGCTGGGGATCGAACCGGCCAACCTGTTCGGCGCCGCCGTCCTCTTCGCGGGCCTGGCCCTACTCAGCGGCACGGCCGCCCTCTGCGTGGGCGCCGCCACAGGACGGAAGACGTACGGCTTGGCCGCGGGCGCTGCGGTGGGCGTCCTTGGCTACGTGTTCAACGCCGTCGGACGGCAAAGCCCGGACGTGGAGTGGCTGCTGAACCTCAGCCCGTACCACTGGGCCTACGGCAACTCCCCCGTGGTGAACGGCGCCGACTGGGCTGCAGCCGGCTGGCTGTGGGGCCTCTCTGCGGCGCTGGTGGCGCTGGCCGCCGTCGCGCTTGAACAGCGGGACGTCGGCGCATAGGCCGCATGCGCGCGCGGTTCAGCACCTGGCTTGTGGGGATCAGCCCCTGGCCCAAAGATGGGGGGCGGGTGTACGGCTGCCGGGCAGAGCACTGGCTGCACGCCAATCGTGGAGCCAGTCCGGCAGGACCAGGTCCGCCGGGGGTGCGCCGAATTCGCGCAGGATCTCCTCCAGACCCACGGGCCCGGCCTTGGTGACCAGGCGGGTGGCGATGTAGGCACGCGCGTAAATTTCGCCGTGGGCAACCATTCGTTGCTCGAAATAGATGGCTTTGGCGTCCAGCCCGATAATGCGCGTTTCAATGCTGTACCGCTGCCACAGCTGCAGCGACTTCCGGAAGCTGATGGTCTCGGCGGCCACAACGGGGCCCCAGCCGCGGCGGCGCATGTGCTTCCACACGCCGCTGCGGACCATCAGGTCGAACCGGCCCAGGTCCATGAGGGACAGGTACATGCCGTTGTTGACGTGCATGGCGATATCGATGTCCGTTGGGAGCACCCGCAGCGGCAAAGAAGAGCTGTCCCACACGGTGAGCGGCTGCCGGCGGGCGGAGGTGAACAGCAGGAGGAGGGTTCTCAGGAGCAGGTGCATCCCCCTATATTACCCGCGGGTAACATAGGGGGACCGGGAAGGGACGTGCCGGCCCGCTAGGATTTCGTCCATGACCCAACAACGCTACCGGGACCTGGCGGAGTGGCCGCTGATGGCAACCGCGCTCGTGTTCCTGGCGGCCTATGCCTGGCAGGTCATCGGGCGGGTCGAGGGTGGCGGAACGATGTGGCTGGAGGCCCTAATGTGGGCCACCTGGGGCATCTTCGTGGTGGACTATGCGGCCAACCTGTGGCTTGCCAAGGACCGGTGGAACTGGTTCATCCGCAACCTGCACGAGCTCCTCATCGTGGCCCTGCCGCTCTTCCGGCCGTTGCGCCTGCTGCGGCTGGTGACGCTGTTGTCCGTCCTGCACCGGACCATCGGCGAGACCCTGAGGGGCCGCGTGGTCACGTACGTTGCCGGTTCTGCCGCCCTGCTGGTTTTCGTCGGTGCGCTCGCTGTCCTGGATGTGGAACAGTCCGCGCCGGATGCCAAGATTGTCACTTTTGGGGATGCGCTGTGGTGGGGAATCACAACCATCACCACGGTCGGTTACGGGGACATGTATCCAGTGACCCCCATCGGCCGGCTGGTGGCAGCCGCCCTCATGATGAGCGGCATTGCCGTCCTTGGCGTGGTGACGGCGTCCATCGCCTCGTGGCTGGTCCAGCGCGTGGAGGATACCGCCGAGACCGTGGCCGAGGCGGTGGAGGAGCCGGTCCGGGTTGAAGTGGCGGAGCTGGTGGCAGAGATTGCCGCGCTCCGCCGGGAGGTTGCGGAACTCAAGGAGCACCGCACGCTCTAGTGCTCACAGAGCAAGTATCGGGCACCCGCCGCTTTGCGTAGCAGCTCCGCCGCCGCCAAGTACCGGCCCCGAAAATTCGGGTATTTCCTACTGGTGCCCGGACCTGTACGCACTTCCTAGACTCGGGATTCCTAGGACCACATACGCGCTGGCGGGTCCCCCGGGTTGGCTTCCCGGAGGTGTCCGCTTCCTCGCGGAGCCTCCGTATTTTCTGGGTATGCGGACGCCTCCATCCCGCGCTGCTTGCGGCCCGGTTACACACCGGAGCCGTCGGAGCGCTGCACCTCGATCCGTCCCGCCTGCCGCTGTTCCTGCGTGCTTGGCCGGGACCGACTCCGGATGGGCCACCCATGAACCAGCCTTACCTCACCAACCCCGAAGCCGAGAGCAGAAGCTTCGCCACCGACGAACCCCGAACCGACCTTGTTGCAGTCCGTCCGGCCATCAGCAACCGGTTGTGGGCGGGCATGGCCACAGCCGCCGTGGTTGCAGCCGTGGGCGTTGGAGCCCTCGCGGCGCCCGCTTCCCTGACCGAAAGTACGACGGCGTCCGGACAGGTTGCCGGCGCGGTGGCACCTGCAGAGGGCGCTGCCCCGGCAGTGGATGCTGCCAGCCAGGAACCTGCTGCTGCCGTCCCGGCAAAGGCAACCCCGGCGGCCGAAGCACCCGCTCCTGCAGAACCTGCACCGGCAGAAGCTGCCCCCGCGGAACCTGCCGCTGCCGAACCGGCACCGCCGCCCGCACCGGAACCTGCGCCCGCCCCCGCAGACCAGAATCTTTATACGGTGGTGGCCGGCGACACGGTGGGCAGCATCGCAGCCAGGCATGGAATGGACGCCGTGCCCGCCGTCCATCTCGATTTTCATGAGGATCGGCTCGGATCCGGTGGTCCGGTTCCGCAGCTCCTGCACCCACTTGGCCGGCTCCACGTA
>NZ_JBNHFD010000114.1:0-9341 GCF_059089865.1 Arthrobacter sp. Y3221157 | reverse complement strand
CAGGAAAGCGGGCTCCAGCGCGTAACCCGGCTCCTGGGGCGGCGGAACGGCGCAGTACAGGCGGCTGGCGGCTTCGGCATCCTCCACAAGGTCCTGGTGCCGCCCCAGGAATTCCGACGCCGCCCCTGCAGCATCGGCGGGGAGCCGCGCCAGGGCCGCCTGGTATCCGTAGACCACTTCCAGCTCGGCGGCTGCCAGGGCTGCCAGGGCGCTGCCCGCCCCCGCCCGCCCAGCTGACTGTGCCTGCTCTCCGGACTGTGCCTGCTCTCCGGACTGTGCCTGCTCTTCGGACTGTGTCTGCTCGCTGGCGGGAGCCTGGCCTGACGGGACAAAAGGGCACGCTGCAGCTGTCCCAGCGGACGGTGATCCTGATGTCACGGGCGCGGTGGCGCCGGCACCCGCCGCGGCCGGTGCCGTTGGTGCTGGGCCACCGGGCACGGCCTGGTTGATACCGGCGACGGCGTCGGGGCTGCCGGATGCCGCGGCGAGCTCTTTGGCCGCCAGTACCTGGGCTGTGCCTGCCCCTGCCAGCAGGCGGGCCATCCCGCCGTCGGCCGTTTCCGCGTCCCGGAGCCGTTCCGTACCGCTGGTGGCCAGGGCTGTGGCAAGTCTGGCAGCTGTCAGACCGGCAGGAGCCGGCGTGGGGGTGCCAGTGGTTGGCGACGGGGCCGCGGACGCAGCGGCCTCCGGCAGCAGGAGCGCGCGGGCCTGAATGGTCAGCAAGGTCACAACCCGGTCCAAGCTGGCGGCAGCAGCGCCGTCGACCGTTCCGGCAGCAAGCTGGAGCCCTGAGGCGCGGAGTTCAAGGACGTCCGCCAGGGCGGCCGCGCGGGCCTGCTCCGTGAACGGGGGAGCGGGCGGCTCGGGCGGATCCGCGGGAATCAGGGCGAATCCCAGGCTGAGGACAAGGAGTGCTGCGAGGGTGATGACGGCGTACCGGAAATAGCGCATCCGTGGTTGGTTTTCCTGGTTGTCGTCGTTCACAACAGACCATGGTGCCACGGCTGAGGGGGATCGCCGTGCACCGTTCTGCCGGTAAAATAGCTACGCTAGTACACACCACATCATCTATAGGGAGGCGGCCGGCATCGTGAGCAATGCAGAAGCCACGGCTTCACCAGACCACACCGGAACTGGCAGGGCTGGGACCGCAGCGGCACACAATCCGGAAGCTGCCCGGCTGAGGGCGCTCCTTGAACCCTCTGTCCTGGCCAACAGGCTGTACCTCGAGGACGTGGAAATAAACGTTGCCGGGTCCCACCGGGTGGTCCACGTCGTGGTGGACCTGCCGCAGGAGGAGACGGGCGGCGTAAGCCTCGATGTCATCGCAGACATTTCCAAGGTCATGTCCGACGTCCTTGACAACGATCCCAGCATGGACAGCCGCCCCTACGACCTGGAAGTTTCCTCACCAGGTGTGGGGCGTCCCCTGACCGAACCCCGCCACTGGCACCGGGCCAGGGGCCGGATGGTCACGGTGAACGTCATCCAGGGTGACAACGTCACCGGCCGCATCCAGTCGGTGGACGACGCCGGCGTGACAATCGTCCCGGAGATCGCCGTTAAGAAGGGCATGAAGCCCAAGCAGGGCGACCCCATCAAACTTCCTTTCGACAGGATCCGCAGCGGAAAAGTCGAGATCGAATTCAGCCACCTCAATGAGGGCGGTCTGGAACCTGAACACAATGGACCTTCTGAGGAGGCCTGATGGATATTGACATGAGCGCACTGAGACTTCTGGAGCGTGAGCGTGAAATCCCGCTGGACCTCCTGATCCCCACCATCGAGCAGGCGCTCCTGGTGGCCTACCACAAGTCTCCCGGCGCCTTCGAAAAGGCCCGGGCCGAGCTGGACCGCAAGAGCGGCCACGTGACCATTTGGGCTGTGGAAATCGACGACGACGGCGCGCCCATCGGCGAGTTCGAGCACACGCCGGAGGGTTTTGGGCGGATCGCCGCCAGCACCGCCCGGCAGATCATCCTCCAGCGCCTGCGCGACGTTGAAGACGACAACGTGCTCGGCGAATTCAAGGGCCGCGAGGGCGAACTGGTTTCAGGCACCATTCAGCAGGGCAATAATCCGCACATGATCCAGGTCAACCTGGGTTCAGTGGAAGCGCTGCTTCCGCCGCCGGAGCAGGTTCCGGGGGAGAAGTACATCCACGGCAACCGGCTCCGTGCCCTGGTCATTGATGTCCACCGCGGCTCCAAGGGCCCGTCCGTCACACTGTCCCGCTCCCACCCGGGGCTTGTGCGCAAGCTCTTCGAACTGGAAGTTCCGGAGATCGCGGACCGTTCCGTGGAGATCGTTGCACTCGCCCGCGAAGCCGGCCACCGCACCAAGATCGCGGTGAAGGCGAACGTCCCCGGGATCAACGCCAAGGGAGCCTGCATCGGTGAAATGGGTTCCCGGGTCCGCGCCGTCATGAACGAACTCAACGATGAAAAGATCGATATCGTCGACTTCAGCGAGAACCCGGCCACGTTCATCGCCAGCGCCCTCTCGCCCTCGCGTGTGAATTCGGTCACCATCACGGATGAGGCCACCCGGTCAGCACGCGTGGTTGTCCCCGACTACCAGCTGTCCCTCGCCATCGGCAAGGAGGGCCAGAACGCCCGCCTGGCCGCGAAGCTCACCGGCTGGCGCATCGATATCGTCTCCGACGCCGCCACGGCCAAGGAAAGCTGACCCGCCGCCCGGCCCGGATCCTGCCACGCCGGAGCCGGCCGGCAGTTCCGGTGGAAGGCCCCGGAGGGGCTAGAATAGATAGGACCGCGCCTTACGGCCGGTAACCGTGTGCCTTGCGTGTGCCCTTTCCGATGGGGAAGGAGCGCGTCCGTGGCCTGCAGATATGAACGTCAGGACGATTACCGTGGCAGAAGTACGTACCAGCGGGAGTCAACCGGAACGCACCTGCATCGGTTGCCGGAAGAAGGGGCCGCGGTCTGAGTTACTCCGGCTCGTCGCCGAAGGCAGTGGATCAACCGCTGTCCTGGTGGATGAACGACGCCGGATGGCTGGCCGGGGTGCATGGCTGCATTCCAGCGAATCGTGCCTGGCTCTGGCAGTAAAGCGGCGAGCGTTCGGACGCGCCCTTCGGGGAGCAACCGGAACCGAAGCCGTGGAACGCCGGATCACGTCAGGTCCGATCGTCACAGGCGCCACGGCGGCTGCGACACCAACCGTCCAACCTGAAAGCGGGTCAGAAATCTGATGGAAACCCGATGAGTTCCCAGCGATGAGTGCGTAACGATGACAACTTTGTTGCGCTCTGCAATGGGCCCTTATGCAGCATCCGCGGCTGGGGCCCGCAGTAAGAAGTAGACGGTTCGTGCCTGGCTCGGTGCGGACCGAGACAGGAGAAATGTGGCCAAGGTCCGCGTACATGAGCTCGCGAAAGCGTCGAATTTCATGATGTCTCCTTGGCTCCGGTGCCGGCAGTCACCAGCGCGGAGGTCTCGTCGTTGAGGGTGGGATGGGACTTGAGTTCTGAACGCCAGCTCCGCTTGGGCTGCCAGCCCAGGAGTGCTTGGGCTTTGGCGATGGAGAAGGCGGGGCTGGTGCCGGTGAGGCCTGCGCTGAGCGCCTCGCTGCCGGGCAGGAAGCGGGGCATGAGGTCCGCCAGGGGCGCCGTTGCCAGTGCGTCCGCAGCCCCCACGAAGAAGGTTTCCCCGTTGGGAATGGACTCCATCTTCTGCAGCAGCAGGTCAAGGAAGTCAGCCACGTCACGGGCATCCACGTAGTTGAACAGGGCCGGGGCGGACATGGCCGGATCTGCCAGCCGCTCGGCGACCGTGTGGCCCTGCTGGGTAGGTGCTCCGTCCCATTCCTCGGGCGAAATCACATAGCAGGGGCGGAAAGCCGCGTAGCGGATCTTCTCCCCCTGGGCCGCGGCGAACATCTGCACCGTCTGTTCCGCGATCAGCTTGGACAGCGCGTAGGCGTTCCACGGTTTTGCCGGTGTCCGCTCGTCGAGCGGGAACGACGGCGGCAGCCAGCCGGCCGGTGAGCCGTAGCCCAGGACGGTGGGGCTGCTGGCGGTGACGATTTTCGGCACCCCAACTTCCGTGGCCGCGCTGATGACGGCGAAGGCGAGGCGGGTGTTCGTGCTGAAGATGACGTCCTCCGGCGCGCTGAAAGGTACAGCGATGGCTGCCAGGTGGATGACGGCGTCGGGCTTTGCTTCCCGGAGCAGGCGCTGGGCCTCACCGGGTGCCAGCAGGTCCGCGGTTTCCTGGACGGCACCGGCCGGCAATTGTCCGGCGGGCACGGCGTCGCGGTCCACCGAAATGACGTGGTGGCCGGCTTCGGCGAGCCCCGCCACCACGCTGCGTCCCAGCCGGCCGGCGCCGCCGGTGACAAAGATCCTGCTCATGGTTGTTTCCTAACGTTCAGGGCAGGGGCTAGGCGCCGCGGCGGAGGTCGACGCCGAGGTCCAGGTCCTCGATGCGTACGGGCAGGGATGACTCAAGGGACCGGTTGCCGGCGATGCCCACCGATACGGAGCGCAGTCCGTCCAGGTAGCCCGACGGACGGCCCAGCGGGTCCTCGCCCGGGCCATGGAAAAGGTCCGAGAGCAGGAGTTCGTCACCGCCGCCGTGGCCGCCTTCGCCGTTGACGATCGGCACCTCGTAGGCTGCCTCCCAGTGGCGCTGGA
Source organism: Arthrobacter sp. Y3221157 (assembly GCF_059089865.1). Classification (NCBI taxonomy): domain Bacteria; kingdom Bacillati; phylum Actinomycetota; class Actinomycetes; order Micrococcales; family Micrococcaceae; genus Arthrobacter; species Arthrobacter sp. Y3221157. The sequence continues at coordinate 4,684 of NZ_JBNHFD010000114.1, read as the reverse complement.
CCACCAGGCGTTCGCCGTTCCGGCGGATGGCGTCGTCTTCCTCGATGGGGGTTGCGCTGGGGTCCACCACCGTCTTCTTGTCGGTGCTGGACGTGACGGCGGCACGTTCCACCACTTCCAGTTCGGCACGTCCCTCGGTGCCGTTGACTGCCACCCGGTAGCCCTCCCAGGGGCTGTGGGCATTCAGCGAGTAGCTCAGGCGCGGGCCGCCCTGGTACTCCACCACCAGGGCGAGGTTGTCCTCTATGGTGATGCCGCCGGTGAAGACGTCCTGGTCGCGGCGGTAGCCGTCGTAGTGCTCGTTGTCCAGGAAGAGGGCCTTCAGCCGCTCGTCCTCACGCAGGTCAAGCGTGAACGGATCCTTCTCGGCGGCGGCCGGCGCATCGGCGTCGGGGGTGCCGCGTTCCGGGCGGGGGCCCAGGCCGCGCTCCGCCGCGTTCTTGTCGCCATAAAACTTCAGTCCGCCCGAGGCGAAGACACGCTCGGGAACGTCGTCAATCCACCAGTTAACAAGGTCAAAGTGGTGCGAGGCCTTATGGATCAGCAGGCCGCCGGAGTTCTTCTTCTCCCGGTGCCAGCGGCGGAAGTAGTCGGCACCGTGGACGGTGTCCAGGACCCAGCTGAAGTCGATGGAGGTGACCTTGCCGATCACGCCGCTCTGGATGATCTCCTTGAGGGCGCTGTTGCGTGGCGAATAGCGGTAGTTGAACGTGACCACCACGCTGCGGCCGGTCTCCTGCACGGCTTTGGTGATGCGGCGGCAGCCCTCGGCGTCAATGGTGAGCGGCTTTTCCACCACCACGTCCGCGCCTGCCCGGAGTGCCTCCACAATGTAGTCGGCGTGGGTGTAGTCCGGCGTTGTCACCACCACGCGGTCGATCTTGTTGGCCTGGATGAACGCGGTGAGCTCCGCGGGATCAAAGGAGGCAACCGGGCCCGGCGCACCTAGTTCCTGGATGAGCTTCTGGTAGAACTCCACCCGGCCGGGGTTGACGTCGGAGAAGGCCACCAGCTCCGCCGTGGAGGCGTAGTTGCCGAAGATTGCGCGGATATACATTTCCGAACGCCCACCAGTGCCGATCAGGGCGATGCGGGCCCTGCCGCCGTTGCCCGGAGCGGCGGCTGCTGCGGTGGCGGTGCCGGCATTTGAGACCGTGGCTGCTGAACTCGGCTCGGCTGTGTTGACCATGAGGGTCCCTTTCAAAGGCTCAAGATAAGGCCGTCTTGACCGGCCGTTCCGGGGAGGTGGCCGGCGGACTGCTGCACCGGCCTGAGAAAGCGTTTTCTCGATTCGCTATATGATTTGTATCAACAGCAGCGGCGATCCGTCAACCATTCTGGGCGTTGAAAGAAAGCGTTTTCTACCCCCCTTGCTAAGCGCCAGCTGCGGCTGCCGGGAAAAACGCTGGGAAAACATGGGAAAAGGATAGAAATCGTTTTCCCAGTGCGTTATATGCTGTCACTCAGGACACCGCCACCAGACGGCCGGGCACTGTGGTTCGCTGCAGAACGGGTAACGGCCAGCAGGCCTGTGGCGCTAAGGAAGGGTCGCTATGGTCAGGAAATCTGCAACCGGCAGGATCGGCATCGCGGATGTCGCCGCGAAGGCAGGGGTTTCGCATGCCACGGTGTCCCGTGTCATGAACGGCAACTTCACGGTGGACCCCGACATTGCCGCCCGCGTCAGGGCGGCTGCGGCAGAGCTGAAGTACCAGCCCAACCCGGTCGGCCGAAGCCTGGCTCTGGGCAAGACGGACACCATCGGGATCGTGGTGCCGGACCTCGCCAACCCCACCTTCCAGGCAATCCTGCGGGGACTCAGCCGTGCCGCCGCCCAGGACGGATACCGCGTCCTCATCGCCGATTCCTTCGAGGTCTCCAGCGAGGAGGCCATCCTGGCAGGCGAGGCCCGCCGTCGTTGTGACGGCCTGGTTCTCTGCGCACCCCGCATGACGGACGCCGAGCTGGAGGAGATCGCACCTTCGCTGCATCCCCTGGTCCTGATCAACCGCACCACCTCAACAGCGGGGGTTCCCAGCCTGGTGGTCGACTACGGCCAGGGCGTGCAGGACATCGCCGAACACCTGGTGGAACTGGGACACAGCCGCCTGGCGTTCCTCGCCGGGCCGCCCCGGAGTGCATCGAACGGGCTACGGCTCCAGGGCCTGGAGTCCTTCAAGGCCGCCCATCCGGACGTGGAGGTCATCATGCTCGAAGGCGGCTCGGACTTCGATACGGGACACGGGGCCGTGGACGCCGTCCTGGAAAGCGGCGCCACGGGAATCCTGGCCTTCAACGACCTGGTAGCCATGGGCCTGATGAGCGGCCTGCATGAACGCGGGCTCGACGTGCCGAACGACATCTCCGTCACCGGCTTCGACGATATCCCCTTCGCCAAATACACGACGCCGGCCCTCACCACCGCCGCGGTCCCCATCACCGAACTGGGCGAGCAGGCTTGGCAGCAGCTGCGCGCGCTCATCCGCAAGGAGCAGAGTGACACCCCGGGCAGCCGGTACCAGCCCCGGCTGGAAGTGCGCGCCAGCACCGGCCCGGCCAAGGCCGCCCGCAGCACGGTCCACGGCTAAGCGCCCCTACGGGCGCAGCCCGGCTTCCTTGTAGTACCCCTCAATATGCGCGGCCACCAGCTTGGCCGCCAGCGCGCCGTCGTTGTTCCGGATCGCTGCCAGGATGCCGTGGTGCTCGTCCCGAAGCCGGGACGCCGTGGCGGCCCAGTCCGGGAGGTTGGAGGTCAGCTCCGCCGCGTACCCCTGGATGGACTCCCGGAGCGAGCCCATCATGGCGCTGACCACGGCGTTGCCCGCAGCGTCCGCCAAGGCGAGATGGAACCGCACGTCCAGGGCCAGGAACTCCGCCACCGGAAGGTCTTCCGCGGCCATGCCCTCAAGGAGCGCGGCGGCCTCGTCCAGCTCCGGGGCGTCGGGGCCCGCCTTCGCCACCGCCCAGGACTCCAGCAGCACGCGGGTCTCCACGATGTCTGCCACCGGCAGGTGCTGGGTGGCCACGTGGAGCCGCAGGGCGGAGCCGAGTGCCGCCGTCGGATCTGAAATGACCACCGTCCCGGCCTCCGGTCCGGATCCCACGCCTGCCCGCACCACTCCCAAAGCTTCGAGGATCCTGATGGCCTCCCGGACGGACGTCCGGGAGACCTGCAGCTGTTCGGCAAGGCTGCGCTCCGCCGGCAGTCGGCCGCCGACCGCCAGCCGGCCCGCGGAAAGCTCATTCTCGATCCAGGACAGGACAAGCCGGTGGGTACGCATGCACCAATGGTAGTTGATGTGGTTGGACCACATGACCTACAGTGTGGTTAGACCACAGAAGGTTCCGTAACCGGACCTGCCGGCCCAACCGAGGACGCCATGACCCACACCATCCAGCCCAACAATCCGGAGACAATCCCCGCCCCGGATGGCACGGACATTCCCGCCGCACCGGCACAGACTCCCCCGGCGCCGTCGTCCGCCGTTCCCGCGGCCCTGAAGCGCCGCATCCCCAAGTATGCGGACCTCGCTCCCCTCATGCAGTTCAAGAAGCCGGAGTTCAGCAAGGAGGCCCGGCTGAAGCGCGCCAGCACCATCTGGGAACTCCGGGACATCGCCAAGCGCCGCACGCCGCAGGCACCGTTCGACTACACAGACGGCGCGGCCGAAGAAGAGATCACGTTGCGCCGCGCCCGCCAGGCGTTCCTGGACATCGAATTCCGCCCCGGCATCCTCCGCAACGTCTCCGCCATCGACCTCAGCACCGAGATCCTGGGCAAACCGTCGCGGCTGCCCGTGGGCATCGCCCCCACCGGCTTCACCCGCATGATGCAGTCCGAGGGCGAGTACGCCGGTTCCCAGGCAGCCGAAGCGGCCGGCATCCCCTACACCCTCTCCACGATGGGCACGGCCTCCATTGAGGACGTGGCAGCAGCCGCCCCGAATGGCCGCAACTGGTTCCAGCTGTACCTGTGGACGGACCGTGACCGCTCACTGGAACTGATCGAACGCGCCGCCAAGGCCGGCAACGATACCCTTATGGTCACCGTTGACACCGCCGTGGCCGGTGCCCGCCTCCGCGACGTCCGCAACGGCATGACCATTCCGCCGGCGCTGACCCTCAAGACCGTCCTGGACGCGTCCTACCGCCCGGCCTGGTGGTTCAACTTCCTGACCCACGAGCCGCTGACGTTCGCGTCCCTGTCGCGCTACACAGGCACGGTGGCCGATCTGATCAACTCGATGTTCGACCCCACCCTGACGTTCGAGGACCTCGACTGGCTGCGTGAAACCTGGAAGGGCAAGCTGGTGGTCAAGGGCATCCAGACCGTCGAGGACGCCCGGCGGGTGGTGGACCACGGCGCGGACGGGGTCGTACTGTCCAACCATGGCGGCCGCCAGCTGGACCGCGCGCCCATCCCGTTCCACCTGCTCCCGGAGGTCAAGCAGGCCTTCACGGCGGACAACACGGACGCGGCCATCATGCTGGACACCGGCATCATGAGCGGCGCGGATATCGTTGCCTCGCTGGCCCTTGGCGCCGACTTCACCCTGATCGGCCGCGCCTACCTCTACGGCCTGATGGTCCAGGGAGATTTCCGTCACCGGGACCCGGATGCCGGATTCGCCATCTTCGATGAAGGCCAGCGCATGCGATGCCAGTGACCGGGTGGCAGGTGCCC
>NZ_JBNHFD010000113.1:0-9407 GCF_059089865.1 Arthrobacter sp. Y3221157 | reverse complement strand
GGTGTTCATGACGGTGGCGAGGTATTCGTACTGGTCCGTGGTGGCGAAGATTTCGAGGTGGTGCAGGCCGTGACGGGGCTTGCGGATGAATGCCCCCCAAAGTCCGGCCGCAGCACATTGGAGGGCAGCCCTGGCAGGCGGTGCCTGCGGGCTTCCCGGACCAACAATGTCCTGAAGACTACAGAACATTTCCGGCCAGGGATAGCCCAAAACGCAAACATTCTTCTGCGGGTGAACGCGCTTTCCGAGGGTGTGTGGAAAGGCTGTGGATAACATGTGGATATCCGCGCTGGACAGGCTTGCGAAGGCACCGCGGACGGAGAATAGTGAGAAGCGGAGGCGGGTTGTTCCGCCGGCGCCTGCGGCTGGCCGCCGGGTGCGGGAAACGCTCCCCGCTTCTGGCAGAATAGCCGCAGCATCAGGCGGCAGTAGCGCAAGGAGGCGGCCCCATGGGCGCACACGAGTTGCATCCGGATCCGGCCCGGGACGGCGGAGGCACTTCCGCCACGCCCGAGGGAATCGTGGTTGGCGTTGACGGCTCCGACCACGGCCAGTGCGCCCTGGTGTGGGCGGCCCGTGAAGCCCAGCGCCGCCGTCGTCCCCTGCACATCGTTACCGCATACTCAGTGCCCATCTTCGCCGCGTCCGGCCTGGACGGCGGCTATGCCACAGTGGACGACTCCGTGATCCGTGAGGGTGCCGAGGCTGTTGTCCGCCAGGCCCTGCAGAAGGTTTCCCAGTACGACATCGAGGTGACGTCGTCCGTGGAAAACGGGGACGCTTCTGGGGTGCTGCTGGAGATGTCCGAAACTGCCGAACTCCTGGTGTTCGGCACCCGCGGCCGCGGCGGCTTCGTGGGCCGGCTCCTGGGGTCGGTAAGCAGCGCCCTGCCCGCTCACGCCAAGTGCCCCACGGTGACCGTGCCGCTCGTCTGCTCGGACCGGCTCGGCGAAACCACCGAGGACCGGCGCATCAGGGCTGAACAGGCAAAAGCCGGGCATCAACGCGTGGAAAACGTGGTGGTGGTGGGCGTGGACGGGTCCGAACAGGCCCGGGTTGCCGTACTGGAAGCAGCAGACCAGGCTGAGCGGCTGGGGGCCACCCTGCGCGTAGTCTGTGCCGTTCCCCAGTACAGCGGTTCGCTGGCCTGGGTTCCGGCACCGATGGACCGCAAGGCTCTTTTCGCTGACATCCAGGTGACCCTGGACGCCGGTATGGCCTGGCTCCGCAGCCACTACCCTGCCCTTCCCGCCGAATCGCAGTTGCGGGACGGATCACCGGTGGACGTGCTGGTGGAGGAAAGCCGGCACGTGGAGCTGGTGGTGGTGGGAACCCGCGGCCGCGGCGGCTTCACCGGGATGCTGCTGGGTTCCACGTCCGACGGCGTGCTGCACCACGCCAAAGGCCCCGTCATGGTGGTCCCGGACCGGGAAGACCCCCGGCTGGCGGACCGTGCCAGGTTCGGACCCATCCTCGGCGACGCCGCCTGATCCCGTAGCCCCGCCACCAGGGACACACGGACATGCGGCCGCACGCGGAGCCCGAGGGAAGCCTTGCGGACAGTCCCGGACTGGTCCGGGACCTGTCCTCCGTGAACGCCGGCATGCTGGACCTGGCAGGAGGCAAGGCTGCCAACCTGGGCGAACTGATGTCCGCGGGCCTGCCCGTGCCGGACGGCTTTTGCCTCACCACGGAGGCGTACCGCCGGGCCACCGGCACGCCTTCCTCCCTGCTTCCCGGCATTGCCATGGTCCATGCCGCCCTGAAGCCGGCGCCTGGTGCCGGCCCCTTGGATCCTTCGGAGCTGGCCGATCTTGCTGCGGTTGCCCGCAGCGCCATCCTGGACGCACCGATCCCCGATGACGTAGCTGCCGCCGTCGAACAGGCCTACCGTGGACTGGGCCACGACGCGCCGGTGGCAGTGCGGTCATCGGCCACCGCTGAAGACCTGCCGTTCGCAAGTTTCGCCGGGCAGCAGGATACGTACCTCAATGTGGTGGGCGTCGGGCCAGTGCTGGAAGCGGTGCGGAAGTGCTGGGCGTCGCTGTGGACGGACCGTGCCACCGCATACCGCGCCAGCCTGGGCATCGATCCCGCCGGCGTCGCCCTTGCCGTGGTGGTCCAGCGGATGGTGGAGGCAGAGACCGCCGGGGTCATGTTCACCGCCAACCCGCTGACGGGCCGCCGGGGCCACACCGTCATTGATGCCAGCCCCGGCCTGGGCGAGGCAGTAGTGTCCGGGGCGGTAAACCCGGACCACTACGTGGTTGATGCCCTGATAGGCAGGGTCCTGGAACGGAAACCGGGGGACAAGAAGGTGGCGGTCCGGGCAGTTCCGGGAGGCGGGACCCGGACTATAGAGGCGGCCGGCGCCGCGGCGGGCGAGTGCCTTAACGAGAGCCAGGCCGCCGCCTTGGCACGGCTGGGCCGGCAGGCAGAGCAATACTTCGGGGCGCCGCAGGACATCGAATGGGCCATCGACGACTCCGGAATCCTGTGGCTCACCCAGTCCAGGCCCATAACCACCCTCTATCCGGTCCCGCAGCGGTCCGACGCGCACGGCAGCGGTAACGGCACCAGGGTCTACCTCTGCTTCAGCCTCGCGCAGGGCCTGACCCGGCCCATCACACCCATGGGACGGGCGGCATTCCGGCTTCTCGCCTCCTCGGTGGCGCAGGCGGCAGGGTTCCACGTTCCCGATCCGCGCCGGGGGCCGTCCCCCTACGCGGAAGCCGGGCAGCGGCTGTACTTCGACCTCACCACCCCGCTGCGGAGCACCGTGGGCCGGCGGATCCTTCCCCGCGTTTTCGACGTCATGGAGGCCCGCTCGGCCGGCCTGCTGAGGCAGCTCTTCGACGATCCGGCATTCTCCGTGACCCGCCGGACGCCGCTGGCGCTGCTCCGCCATGTTGTTCCCGCCGCGGTCCGGGCCAGGGCCCCCGAGTCGGTCCTGCGGGGGATGTTCAGGCCCGCTGCTGCACTCCGTCGCCTGGACCGCTTTACCCGCCAGTTCGAGGCGGCGCTGGAGGCACCGGCCCCCGCCGGGCCCGCCGGGCGCCTCGAGCACGCCGAAATGCTCCTGCGGACCCGCCTGTTCGCCATCGTTCCCGCCATCCTGCCGCTTCCCGCCCTGGGATTCGCCATGCTGGCTGTGGCGGGGAGGGCGCTGGGCGGCACCCGGTGGGACGAACTCCAGCCGGTGCTTCGCGGCCTGCCCAACAACGTGACCACCGAGATGGACCTGGAGCTGTGGCGACTCGCCGTCGCCATCAGGGACGACGCCGAGTCATATGCCGCCCTCACAACCCAGGACCCGTCACGCCTGGCCAAGGACTTCCAGGCCGGACGTGTCCCCGCCCGGCTTGAGGCCGGCCTCACCAGGTTCCTCGACCGGTACGGCCACCGCGCAGTGGCGGAGATCGACGTCGGGATGCCGCGCTGATCTGATGACCCCGCTCACATCATCGGTGTCCTGGCCAACTACCTTCGGCTGGAGGACCCGGACCTGGCCCCCGACGTGCAGTTCAGCAAGGCGGCCGAGGATGCAAACGCGCAGGTTGCCAGGCTCGTAGCCCGTGCAGGGGCACGCAGCCGCCTGCACGGTATGGTGGTCCGGGCTGCCCTGCGGAGGGCGCGGCTCTTTGCCGGGCTGCGGGAGCTGCCGAAGTACCAGCTGGTCCTGGGCCTCGCGGAGGTCCGCAAGCAGCTGCGGCACGTGGGCAGGGAACTCGCCGAAGCCGGAATCCTTGAACAGCCCGATGACATTTTCTTCCTCGACTTCAACGAAGCGCACCAGGCGCTGCCGGAACAGGCAGGCGGCGGAGCCCTGGACCTGCGGGAGCTGGTGGCGGAGCGGCGGGCCGCTTATGAGTGGGAACTCGAACGGCGGCGCATCCCCCGGGTGCTGCTCTCGGACGGCACCGAGCTCGAGGCGCTGCAGCCGGCGGCTGGCGCGGCCACGGACGGCGCGCTGGCCGGGAGCCCCGCCTCCGCGGGAACCGTGACAGCAGCTGCCCGCGTCATCCTGGATCCCGTGGGTGCGCACCTTGAGCCCGGCGAAATCCTGGTGGCCCCGTCCACGGACCCCGGCTGGACCCCGCTGTTCCTTACGGCGGGCGGACTGGTGATGGAAATGGGCGGCCCCAACTCCCATGGCGCCGTGGTGGCCCGGGAGTATGGCATTCCGGCCGTCGTGGGTGTTCCCGATGCCACGGGCAGGATCACCACCGGGCAGAGGGTTACGGTCGACGGCGGCTCGGGAACCGTGACGCCTGCGTGACCGGTGCCCGTGGTACCAAAACGCCTTCCAGGAAGGGGCCTCCGGCCCGTGTCTACGCGCCTGCGCAGGCGTAATCTTGAGCTATGGGCTCAGACACAGCGGGCTCCGACACCACCGGCTCAGGCAGCTGGCTCCCACGGCGGAATCCGCCGGGTGCCAGGCGCGCCTGGCTGCGCTGGTTGCCTGCCATGACAGTACCTGCAGTGATCGCCGCCGGGGTACTCGCGGGAACTATCCCGGCCCGGGCTGGCGACCCTCTGCCCGAAAAGTCGCCGGCGGAAGTGCTGGCCCTGCTGGCTCAGCACAAGGTCTCCACCTTTTCCGCGACCGTTGAGCAATCGTCAGATTTGGGCTTGCCGGAACTGCCCGCTGCCGGGCCCACATCCGGGCCCGCCTCTGCAGGGGGCGCAGCCTCCCTGTTCGAGCTGCTCTCCGGCGAGCACACCGCACGGGTATACATGGACGGCAAAACCAAGGTGCGGGTGCAGGTAGTGGACCGGCTGGCCGAACGGGACATAGTCCGCCGGGACAATGACCTCTGGTTCTATTCCTCCAAGGACAACTCCACCGCCCAAGTGACCCTTCCGGCCGTCGCCAGCGACCTGCCGCTACACGTGCCGCCAAACGCCGGACCGCAGGACCCGAACTTGCCTCCGGCCGAACCGGCCAACCCGGACGGCATGCACACGCACACGCCCGCGGACATTGCCGGACATCTCCTGGCCAAGGTGGAGCCAAGCACTGCTGTGTCAGTGGGTGAGGACGTGGACGTGGCAGGGCGTACCGCCTACAACCTGGTGCTTGAGCCGCGCACCGATGCCACGCTTGTGGGCAAGGTGGCCATTGCCGTTGACGGGGAAACCGGGTTGCCCCTGTCCGTCCAGGTGACCGCCCGGGGTGCCTCCACGCCGTCGTTCCGTGCCGGCTTCACCAGCCTGTCCCTGGATGTGCCGGATGACTCCCTCTTCACCTTCGTGCCCCCGCCCGGCAGCACCGTCAAGGAACTGCAGTTCCGTGACCCGGCCCGGTGGCCGCTCAGCTTCCGCGCCCCCGGCATGGTCATCACTCCCGAACATCCGGCGGCCCTCCGGCAGCATCCGGCCCGTCCCTCCGTCACGGGGAAGGGCTGGGAGACGGTTGTTGGCATCCCGGCCGCGGCGGCGGGCGGGACCCTTGCGGACTCCCTGCTGCGGGATCCTCTGCTGTCCCAGGCCGCTGTCGCCGTCCCGGGCGGACGGCTGCTGTCCACCACGCTCCTGAACGTGCTCGTCACCGATGACGGCCGCATCTTCGCCGGCATGGTGCCGGCGGACAGGCTGCAGGCCGCTGCCTCGGCGGCTCCGTGATCCCGCCGGGCGCAACCGGCCCCGGGACATACAACCTTGCCATTGAGACGCAGGGCCTGACCAAGAACTTTGGCCGGCAGGTTGCCGTGGACGCCGTGGACCTCGCCGTGCCGCCAGGTTCCGTGTTCGGGTTCCTTGGTCCCAACGGATCCGGCAAAACCACTACTATCCGCATGCTGCTGGGACTTGCCGCGGCGTCAGCAGGAACGGTGAGCCTGCTGGGAATGGAGATGCCGGGCAGGTTCCGGGACGTGCTGCCATGGGTGGGCGCGCTGGTGGAAGGGCCCGCCTTCTACCCGTTCCTGTCCGGTGCAGCGAACCTTGCCCGCCTGGATGCCGCCGGCCGCAGCACCGTGCCCGCCACCCGGAAGGACCGGGTGGACCGTGCCCTTGAACGGGTGGGGCTCTCGCATGCCGCCGGCAAGAAGGTGCACGCCTACTCGCTGGGAATGAAGCAGCGGCTGGGCATCGCCAACGCCCTGCTCACCCGCCGGGAACTGCTGGTGCTGGACGAGCCCACCAACGGACTGGACCCGCAGGGCACGCGCGAGGTGCGCAACCTGGTCCGTTCGCTGGCCCATGACGGGGCCACGGTCTTTGTCTCCAGCCACCTGCTCGCCGAGGTGGAGCAGATGTGCACGCACGCCGCCATCATGAGCGCCGGCCGCCTCGTGGCGCAGGGACCGCTCGCCGAACTGCGCCGGGCCGGCAGCGCACGGATCCGGCTGCTGACACCCGACGCCGGGCCGGCCAGGTCCGTGCTGGCCGGTTTGGGCCTGGCCGCGGAGGCCGGCGGAGCCCAGCCCGACGGCGAGGTCCTCCTCGCCAGCCTGTCCGCCGCATCCGACGGCCGACTTCCCGAGGATATTGTGGGGCACCTGGTGGCGGGCGGCGTGCGGGTGCGGGGGTTCGCCGTCGAACGCGAAAGCCTGGAAGACCGCTTTGTCGCCTTGACCGGAGAGGGGTTCGACGTTGCCCAGTAGCGTGCCGGCGGAAGTCCCCGGAACAGCCGCGCCAACGGCCAGGGAGGCGCGGGAGTCCGTATTCTCCCTGATGCTCTCGGAGCTGCGGGTCCTGTTCGGCCGCCGCCGAACGTGGGCGCTGCTGCTGGCGCTGGCAGCCATTCCCGTGCTGATCGCCATCGCGGTGCGGGTCTCGTCCGCTGTTCCGCCCGGCCGTGGCCCGGCCTTCCTGGACCGCATCAGCCAGAACGGCCTGTTTGTTGCCTTCACTGCCATGCTGGTCTCGGTGCCGCTGTTCCTGCCGCTCACGGTGGGGGTGGTGGCCGGGGACACCATCGCCGGCGAGGCAAACCTGGGCACCCTCCGGTACCTGCTGGTCGCGCCCGCCGGTCGGGTCCGGCTGCTGCTGGTCAAATATGCAGGGGCGCTCGCGTTCTGCATTGTCGCGCCGCTTGCTGTCGGCCTTGCCGGTGCCGCAATCGGTGCCGCCCTGTTCCCGGTGGGGCCCGTGACACTGCTGTCGGGCGACGTCATCCAGCCGCCCGAAGCCGCCGTCCGCATCCTCCTGATTGCCGCCTACCTGGCCGTCTCGCTGGCGGGGCTTTCCGCCGTCGGGCTCTTCCTGTCCACCCTCACGGTGGTTCCGGTGGGCGCAATGGCGGCCACCGTGGTGGTTTCGGTGGTGTCCCAGGTCCTGGACCAGCTGCCGCAGCTGGAATGGCTGCACCCGTGGCTGTTCAGCCATTACTGGTTCGGGTTCGGCGACATGCTGCGCCAGCCCCTGCTGTGGGACTCGTTCACCAGCAACGCCCTGCTGCAAGGCGGCTACATCGCAGTGTTCGGGGCGCTGGCCTACGGGCGGTTCGTCACCAGGGACATCCTGAGCTGACACCGGGACAGTGCCCGTGCGCCTATGCGTGCTGGTGCGCCTCATGCTCCGAGTGGCTGGCCGGTTCCAGCTGGAAGGTGCAGTGGTCCGTGTCGAAGTGGGAGCCCAGGCAGGTGATGAGCTTGTCCAGCAGCTGGTCTGCACCACGCGCATTCAGCACCCCGTCCTCCACCACCACGTGGGCTGAGAACACCGGCACGCCGGAGGTGATGGTCCAGATATGGATGTCATGCACGTCGGTGACGCCTGCCACGGACAGGATATGCTCACGGATCATCTGCACTTCCACGCCCTTGGGGCTGGCTTCCAGCAGGACATCCACCACGTCGCGCAGCAGGGTCCAGGCGCGCGGGAGGATCAGCACGGCGATCACCACCGAGGCGATGGTGTCCGCGGCGTTGAAGCCGGTCAGCATGATCACCACGGCGGCCGCAATAACGGCGAAGGAGCCCATGAGGTCGCCGAGGACCTCCAGGTAGGCGCCGCGGACGTTGAGGCTTTCATGGTGGGCGCCGTGCAGTATCAACAGGGAGGCGACATTCGCCACCGCGCCAAGGATGGCGGCGAAGAGCATGATGTCTGTGGCCACTTCCGGCGCGGAGCCGATCCGGCGTATGGCCTCGCTGAAGATCACCACGGAGATCACGATCAGGATGAGGGCGTTGGCCAGGGCTGCCAGCACTTCTGCCCGCTGGTATCCGTACGTGCGCTGGTCGCTGGCGGGCCTTCCGGCGATCCAGGCTGCGAGGAGGGCGATCGTCACCCCGGCTGCGTCGGAGAGCATGTGCCCGGCGTCAGCCAGCAGGGAGAGCGACCCGGACAGGATGGCACCCACCACCTGGACCAGGACAACGGCAAGCGTAATCGCCAGCACCGCCACGAGCCGCTTCCGGTGCTGGCCGGTGGCGGTGATGCCGTGGGTGTGGCTGTGGTGGTGTCCCATGCCTACAAGGCTAGCCCCAGCCCAGCTCGTGCAGCCGGTCATCGGAGATGCCGAAGTGGTGCGCGATCTCATGAACCACGGTTACCGCCACCTCGTGGATCACGTCCTCCCGCGACGAGCAGATTTCCAGGATGGGTTCCCGGAAGATGGTGATCCGGTCCGGCAGGGACCCGGCATCCCACCAGGAGTCGCGTTCGGTCAGCGGGACGCCCTCGTAGATTCCCAGCAGCACGGTGTCAGGATCTTCCCCCGGCCCGGGCACGTAATCGTCTTCGATGAAGACGGCCACGTTGTCCATGGCACGGGCCAGCTTCTCCGGGATGCTGTCCAGGGCATCGGACACTGCGGCCTCGAATTCATCCGCGGACATCCGGAAGCCCAGGGGCTCATGCGGACCGTCGGGAATGATTGGAAGGCCGGGCGGAAGGCTGGGAGGCATACTCCGACTTTAGCGCCGAACAGGCTCCGTGGACTCCGTCCCTGAACGGCTCCGGCGGCGGGTCAGCCCTACACCCAGCAGGCAGATGACGCCGCCCGCCAGACCCCAGGCCGTGGGGATCTCGCCGAGCAGGAGCCAGGAAATGAGCACGGTGGCTCCGGGGACCAGATAGGTCGTGGCCGCCAGCTTGCCGGCGTCCACGAGCGAGAGGGCGTAGGCCCACGTTGTGAAGGCGATGGCAGTGGGGAAGATGCCCAGGTACACCAGGCCGGCCGTGGCTCCGCGCGGCGCGGCCTGCACCTCGGACGCCAGTTGCCCGGCAAAAGGCAGGCAGCACACCGCCCCCACCAGGATTCCGAACCAGGTGGCCTGCGCCGCGGGGATTTTCCGCAGCACCGGCTTCTGGATGATCACGCTGACCGCCGCGAGCACGGCGGCAAGGAGGCACAGCGCAACCCCCGCCAGGTCCGCCGCCGCGCTTTCCCCTGTGCCGGTCGCGGGTCCGGCTGCCTGGCGGTAAGTCAGGTGGCCGCCCAGGAAGCCACCGGC
>NZ_JBNHFD010000112.1:0-10164 GCF_059089865.1 Arthrobacter sp. Y3221157 | reverse complement strand
GCCGCTGCGCGGCTGCCGGCTTGTGGTCATCGGGCGTTCGACGGCGGAACAGGCCGCCGCGCTTGGCCTGCAGGTGGCGGCCGTGGCGGCTGAGCCGACGCCGGAGGGACTCGTAGCTGCCGTCGGGGCCGCCCTGGGAACCGCCGGTTCCGGCGCACCGCACCCGAATCCACCCGGAACAACGTGAAGGACAGGACCATGACATTCCCCAGCCAACGCCCGCGCCGCCTTCGGACCACGCCCGCCATGCGCCGGCTGACCGCCGAAACCCGCCTGGCGCCGGCCGAGCTCATCCTTCCCGCCTTCATCCGGGAAGGGCTCACCGAACCGAACCCCATCACTTCCATGCCGGGGGTGGTGCAGCACACCACGGACACCCTGAAGCGCGCCGCCACCGAGGCCGCCGAGCTGGGGCTGGGCGGCATCATGCTGTTCGGCATCCCGGAAAACCGCGACGCCGAGGGCTCGGCCTCGCTCGACCCCGACGGAGTGCTGAACAAGGCCATCCGCGACGTTCGCGCCGAGGTGGGGGACAGCCTGGTGATCATGAGCGACGTGTGCCTGGACGAGTTCACCGACCACGGCCACTGCGGGGTGCTCGACGACGACGGCTACGTCGACAACGACCGCACCGTGGAGATCTACGCGCGCATGGCCGTGGCACAGGCGGACGCCGGCGCCCACATGCTTGGACCCTCAGGGATGATGGACGGACAGATCGCCGCCATCCGGACCGCCCTGGATGGAGCCGGCCACACAAGCACGTCGGTCATCGCCTACTCGGCCAAGTACGCCTCCGCCTTCTACGGACCGTTCCGCGAGGCGGTCGATTCCCAGCTCAAGGGCGACCGGCGGACCTACCAGATGGATGCAGGAAACCGCACCGAGGCGCTGCGCGAAGTGGAACTGGACCTGGCCGAGGGTGCCGACATCGTGATGGTCAAACCGGCCATGAGCTACCTGGACATCGTGGCCGACGTCGCCGCCATGAGCCCGGTGCCGGTGGCGGTCTACCAGATCTCCGGCGAGTACGCCATGATCGAGGCCGCCGCCGCCAACGGCTGGATCGACAGGCGGGCTGCCATCACCGAATCCGTGCTGGGCATCCGCCGGGCCGGCGCGGGCATGGTGCTGACCTACTGGGCCGCGGAGCTGGCCAGCTGGCTGAAGGAATCCTGATGACGGAGCTGCCCGCGGGACCCACCGAACCTGTAGGGGAGGACCGCATCCTGCTGGGCCTCAACACGTTCGGTGACGTCGGGGTGAAAAAGGACGGCACCCCGCAGGCGCATGCCGAAGTCCTGCGGCAGCTGCTGGAACAGGCCGAACTTGCGGACGCCGTCGGACTTCACGCCTTCGGTGTGGGGGAGCACCACCGGAAGGACTACGCGGTATCCGCGCCGGAAGTCTTCCTGGCTGCTGCGGCGGCCCGCACCACCAGGATCCGCCTGGGTTCGGCCGTCACCGTCCTCAGCTCGGACGATCCCATCCGCGTCTTCCAGCGCTTCTCAACGGTGGACGCCATCTCCAACGGCCGCGCCGAGGTCATGCTGGGCCGCGGCTCGTTCGTGGAATCGTTCCCCCTCTTCGGGTTCGACCTCGCCGATTACGAGGTCCTCTTCGAGGAGAAGCTGGAACTGTTCAGCAAGGTGCGTTTGCAGCAGCCGGTCCACTGGGAAGGGCGGACCCGGCCGGCCCTGGCCGGGCTCAGCGTCTACCCACCCCTGGAACACCACCTGCTGCCCACTTGGATCGGCGTCGGCGGCACCCCTGAATCGGTGCTCCGGTGCGCCCACTACGGCTACCCGGTCATCTTCGCCATCATCGGCGGCCAGCCGCGTGCTTTCCGTCCGCTGGCAGACCTGTACCGCGAGGCCATGGCCAAATACGGGCACCCGATGCAGCAGATGGCCACGCATTCGCCGGGGCACGTCGCCCCCACGGACGAGGAGGCGCGCGAGGAGTTCTATCCGCACTGGCTCACGTTGCGGAACCGGCTGGGCGCCGAACGCGGCTGGGGCCCTGCCGGCCGTCCCGAGTTCGACGCCATGTGCGCACCGGAGGGCGCCCTGTACGTCGGCTCCCCGGAGACGGTGGCCCGGAAGATTGCCCTGCTCAAGCAGAACCTGGGGGTGGACCGCTTCGACCTGAAGTACAGCAGCGGGCCCCTGCCGCATTCGGCAATGATGCGCTCGATTGAGCTGATGGGAACGGCGGTGGCGCCCAAGGTGGCGGAACTGCTCGGCAGCTGACATGCCGGTTAACTGAGAGAATAGGAACCATGACTTCCAGCAATCCTCGCAACGAGGCATTATTCGACCGCGCCCGCCAGCTGATGCCGGGCGGCGTCAACTCGCCCGTCCGCGCCTTCGGCTCCGTGGGCGGAACGCCCCGCTTCATGGTGGCCGCCAAGGGCGCCTACCTGACGGACGCGGACGGCAAGGAATACGTTGACCTGGTCTGCTCCTGGGGCCCTGCGCTGCTGGGCCACGCACACCCCGCCGTGCTGGACGCGGTCCATGCCGCGGTTGACCGGGGACTGTCCTTCGGTGCCTCCACACCGGACGAGGCCAACCTGGCCGAAATCGTCAAGGAACGCGTGCCCGCCGTCGAACGCCTCCGGATGGTGTCCACCGGCACCGAAGCCACAATGACCGCCGTCCGGCTGGCCCGCGGCTTCACGGGGCGCAACCTGATCATCAAGTTCGCGGGCTGCTACCACGGCCACCTGGACGGGCTGCTGGCATCCGCCGGGTCCGGCGTCGCAACCCTCGCCCTGCCGGGTTCCGCAGGCGTCACCGAGGCGACTGCCGCTGAAACCCTGGTCCTGCCGTACAACGACCTCACCGCCGTCAAGGAAGCATTCGCTGCTCACGGCCCCAACATCGCAGCCGTCATTACCGAGGCCGCCCCGGCCAACATGGGCGTGGTGACCCCGGAAGAGGGCTTCAACCTGGGGCTGTCCAGGATCACCCGGGAACACGGGGCCCTGCTCATCGTGGACGAGGTGCTCACGGGCTTCCGCACCGGCTACTCCGGCTACTGGGGACTGACCGGCGGAGCACCCGACGCCGCCGATCCCTGGACCCCGGACCTGCTCACATTCGGCAAGGTCATTGGCGGCGGCATGCCGACGGCGGCACTTGGCGGACGCGCCGACGTCATGGACCACCTGGCTCCCACCGGGCCCGTGTACCAGGCGGGAACGCTGTCCGGAAACCCGGTGGCCATGGCCGCCGGCGTTGCCACGCTGACCAACGCCACCCGCGACGTCTACTCCTACATCGACACCCGTTCGCTGGAACTATCCTCGGCTCTTTCCAGCGCCCTGGATGCCGCCGGGGTGGACCACTCCATCCAGTTCGCTGGGAACCTGTTCTCGGTGGCCTTCGGAACCTCCAAGCACGGCGTCCACAACTACGCCGACGCCCAGGCCCAGGAGGCTTTCCGGTACGCGCCGTTCTTCCACTCCATGCTGGAGTCCGGCGTCTACCTGCCGCCGTCGGTGTTCGAGGCCTGGTTCCTCTCCGCAGCCCACGACGACGCCGCCATGAACCGGATTTTCGACGCCCTGCCCGCCGCGGCAGCGGCAGCCGCTGCGGCCCGGCCGTAATTCCGGCCGCCGGGCGGGTTCCGCCGTCGCCGGCTTAACGGCAAATCCCCGCGTCCCGGACCAATCCACCCACCATGTGTGGGGGAAAGGCCCGGGACGCGGGGATTTCTTGTCTTCGGCTAGAGGACGTCCGAAAGGAAGCCCTTGAGCCGGTCCGTGCGCGGTGCGGTGAAAATCTGCTCCGGCGGACCGGACTCCACCACGACACCCGCGTCCATGAACGTGACGTTATCCGAGACGTTGCGGGAGAAGCCCATTTCGTGGGTCACCACCACCATGGTCATGCCGCCCTTCGCCAGGTCCGCCATGAGGGCGAGGACACCCTTGACCAGTTCGGGGTCAAGGGCCGACGTGGCCTCATCGAAGAACATGACCTCCGGCTTCATGGCCAGCGCCCGGGCAATCGCCACGCGCTGCTGCTGGCCGCCGGACAGGTTGGCCGGACGGGAATCGGCCTTGTGCTTCAGGCCCACGAGGTCCAGTTGCTCCAGGGCTTCGGCGCGGGCCTGGTCCTTGGGCAGCTTCCGGAGCTTACTGAGGGCCAGCGACACGTTGTCCACCACGGTCTTGTGCGGGAACAGGTTGAACTGCTGGAACACCATGCCGATCCGCTGCCGGAGTTCGTCCGGGTTGTCCTTGAGGACGGATCGCCCATCCAACAGGATGTCACCCTGGTCGGGCTCGATCAGGCGGTTCATGACGCGCAGCAGCGTGGACTTGCCGGACCCGGACGGGCCGATGACCGAGGCCGTGGTGCCCTTTTCCACATGCAGGTCGATCCCGCGCAGAACGTGGTTGTGGCCAAACGAGAGGTGCAGGTTCTTGCCGGTCAGGGTTCCGGAAGCGAATTCCGTCATGCGTGTGCCCCCTTGCCGATAGGTGCTGCCAGTTCGTCCGGCTCCTTCTTCTCCGGCTTGCCCGTACGCAGCCGGTGGTCGATGAAGTTCACGAAGTGGGTGAGCGGGACGGTCAGGATCAGGTACAGGACACCCGCGGCGACCAGCGGTGACAGGTTGCCGGTGTTGGCCATGGCATCGTTGCCGATCCGGAAGATCTCCCGGTCGGAGGCTGCCAGGCCCAGCATGAACACCAGCGAGGAGTCCTTCAGCAGCGAGATGAACTGGTTCACCAGGGCGGGAAGGACCCGGCGGATGCCCTGGGGCACCACTACCAGGCGCATGGAGCTGCCGTAGCTGAACCCGAGGGCCCGCGAGGCCTCCAGCTGGCCCTTCTCAACGCTCTGGATACCCGACCGGAAGATCTCGCCGATGTAGGCGGCGGCGATCAGGGTCAGGGCCAGGATCCCCAGGGGATACGGGTTCCGCGAACCCGTGATTTCCCTGGCGACCGGACTGAGGCCGATGCCGATCACCAGGATCACCAGGATGGCCGGCAGGCCGCGGAAGATGTCGGTGTAAATGCGTGCCGCCCACCGGGCCCCCGCGTTGCGGGAAATGCCCATCATGGCCAGCAGCAGCCCCAGCAGGGATCCAAAGATGCCTGAGGCAATGGCCAGCATCAGGGTGTTGGGCAGGCCCACCATGAACAGGGCAGGAATGACTTTGGCCATTTCCTCCCAGTTGAAGAAGGTGTCGGCAAGCTGGTCCAGGAGATCCATAAACGTCCCGGCTCAATCAGCTCTGGGGAACCGTGGCGGCCTTGCTGCCCGGCTTCCAGTCAGTCGGCATTTCGCGGTCCGGGTACCACTCCTTGGTCAGCTTGGACCAGGTCCCGTCCTCGATTACGGCGTCCAGGCCCGAGTTCAGCGCGTCGATCAACGGCTGGTTGTCCTTGGCCACGGCGTAGGCGGTGAAGTTCTCGGTGTTGATCTTCGATTCGACGATGGCGGTGCCGTCGCCTTCCTTGACCTGGCCTTCAGCCTGCTGCGACGGAGCCACCCAGGCATCCACCTGGCCGTTGCGGACGTTGGCGTAGACGGTGGCGTAGTCCGGGAAGCGGATCGGTTCCATCTTCAGGGTGTTGGTGACGTAGTCGTCCTGGACGGTGCCCTGGACGACGCCGACGCGCAGGTCGGAGGTGAGGTCATCGAAGCTCTTGACGTCGCCGTCGGTCTTGGCGACGACGGCCATGAAGCCGAAGTCGTAGCCGTTGGTGAAGCCGACGTTCTGGCGACGGGCTTCCGTGGTGGAGATGGAGGAGGACCCGACGTCGAACTGCTTGGTCTGCACCTGGGAAAGGAGCGCCGAGAAGTCCGTGGCAACAAATTCCACCTCGAGGCCGAGCTTGGCGGCGATGGCGCGCAGGAGCTCGTTGTCGTAGCCGGTGAACTTGCCGGAGGGGTCGATGAAGATATTCGGCGGCGCGTCCGAGAGCGTGCCCACTTCGAGCATGCCTTCGGTGTTGAGCCCGAGCTTGGTCTTGTCGATCTGGTCGATCGGGGTGACATCGGCAGTGGTGTACTTGTCCAGCGTCTGCTGGTCGCTGCCGGCGAGGGCATCGGTGGGGGTGCCGGCGGGCTCCGGGGACCCTGAACCGCAGGCGGCCAGGGAAACCGCCAGGGCCAGAGCAACGGGAGCGGTAGTCAGCCACTTCATCGCTTTGATTTTCATCAGGTTGTCACTTTCATTGAGTCATAAGTCAACCGGGCCGCAAGGCTGCGCTGATGGCGCCTGGCACCTGCCCCGTGCTGGTCGAGCATGGCCAGGGCAGGGGTGACCGCAAAACTTTATTGTCTCACTTCATCGAAAATGCGCTGTTAAGGAAATGGAAGGACGAGCAGCGCGGCCCGAGGCCGCATTTAATTCGGGGATTTCCCCTTCTCGCACGCGCAACAGGGAGAGCGCTCAGAGATCCGGCGAATTCACGGGGCCCCTTCAAGGGTGAAATGCGCAGTGGTTGCACTGTGACTTGTCTCGCATTACGGCGGGGCAGGCCCTGCTGAAGCCTAAAATCCGCCGACGCTGGCATCCTGTGGAGGCAGGACCGGCCAATCACCTTCGATCACGGCGGTGGGCTTGGTCTTGCGGAGGTAGCCCTGGAAGTCCGCAGCCTGGCTGACAGCCCAATCGACCTGGAGCTGGTGGAGCTGGCTGGCCGGCATCATCAGCTTGGGGAACTTGCCGGCCATTGCATCCAGCACCTTCAGTGTGGCCAGGGCGTCAGCGGCAGACGTGTGGGCGTTGTCCAGGACCACGCCGTACTCCTCACACAGGGCCGTGAGGGTGCGCTTGCCCTTACGGTAGCGGTCCACCTGCTTATTCATGATGTACGGATCAAGTACCGGGAACCGCGTCAGCTGTGGGACCCCGTACCGGGCCGACTCGGCCGCCAGCACGGTGAAGTCGTAGCTTGCGTTGAAGGCAATGACGGGAACACCGGCGTCGAACAACTCTTGCAGGACCCCTGCAAGTTCCCTGGTGACTTCAGGGGCGGGGCGCCCGTCACGCCGGGCCTGCTCCGTGGTGATTCCGTGCACATCGCTGGCTTCAACGGGAATTTCCACCCCCGGATCCGCCAGCCACTCATGTTCCTTGATGACCTCGCCGTGGTGATCCACGACGGTCACCGACGCTGTGACAATCCGGGCCGCACGGGAGTTCCGCCCGGTGGTTTCGAGATCGAAGGCTGCTCGGGGAAGGGTGTTCCAGGTGCTCATGCTTCAACGCTAAGGGGGACCCCGGACAATTCCGGGGAGCGCCACTGCCGATAGATTGGATGAGTGCGGATCGGGTATGTGGAGGCGGTGCTGGCCGTTGTTGAGCTGGTACCAGCCGGGTCCGTTGTGTCCTACGGAGACGTTTCCGAACTGCTCGGGGCCGGGGGCCCGCGGCAGGTGGGGGCGGTGCTGAGCCATTACGGCAGTGGTGTTCCCTGGTGGCGTGTGCTGAAGGCGAGCGGACATGCTCCCGAGGGGCATGAAGCCGCGGCCCTCCGCCGCTACCTGGATGAGGGAACACCGCTCCGAGGCGACTTCGGGTCCTTCCTCCGGACCGGGGAGGGCCGGTGGCGCGTCGATCTGTCCGCCGCTCGCTGGCAGCCGACCGACGGGGATCTGGACAGGGTGGACGGCATCGCCGCGGCGCTGGAGCGTCGGCTCCAGGGATTGTCGGTGGCTGATGATGGAATGTCCGTGTGACAGTAACTCTTCCCTTCACGGGACCACGTGACGAATACCGGCCCGACCCCCAGCCGGGGCAGGAGTCCGCTTTCGGGCCCGGTGCTGGCAAAGTGGGAAGCAGCCCAGACGCTACCGCAGGAAGGCCAGGTTCCTTGCGGCTGCTCGCGCCGCGCCAGGTCCATGCAGCCGCGCCGTCACTCACTCCTGACCAGCAGGCCGCCGTCGATGTTCCCTCTGGAACCGGGCCAGTGCTGGTCCCCGGCGCCCCCGGGACCGGTAAGACCACTGTGCTCATCGAGGCTGCCGTGGAGCGCGCCCTGCGGGACGGCATCGATCCCGAGCGCATGCTGATCCTTGCCCCGAGCCGCCTGGCCGCTGATTTCCTGCGGGACCGCTTTACCGCCCGGCTGGACCGAAGCCTCAGCACCACCCCCGCACGCACGTGGGCTTCCTACGCCTTTGACCTGATCAGGCGCGCCAAGGCGGAGGGCGTGATCCCGCTGGCCCGGCCGCCGCGCCTCCTGTCCGGTCCCGAACAGGACCTCATCATCAAGGAACTCCTTGACGGGCACCGCCTTCCGGGCCTGGAACTGCCGTGGCCTGAGGACCTCAACGGCGCGCTCGAAACCCGCGGGTTCCGCCAGGAGGTCCGGCAGCTCTTCGACCGGATCATCCAGTCCGGCCGTACTGCGGAGGATCTTGAAGTGCTTGGCCGGGAGTGCGGCAGGCCCGACTGGATCGCCGCGGCTGCCCTCTACAACGAGTACCGGGATGTCCTGGACCTCAGGATGCCGGAGGCCTTCGACCCCGCCGGAATCATCACGGCGGCACGCTACATCTTCCAGGACGCGCCGGAATTCCTCGCTGCCGAACGGGACAGGCTTCAACTGGTGGTGGTGGACGACATCCAGGAAGCGAACCCCGCAGTATTCGAGCTCCTGGCGGACATTGCGGCAGGCAAGGACTGCTATGTGGCGTACTCGCCCGATACCGTGGTCCAGGGCTTCCGGGGGGCCCGGCCCGACCTCGTGGCGGAGCTGCCGCGGCTGCTGTCCCCGGGAGCGTCCCTCGTGGAGCGTCCGCTGTCCCATTCCCACCGCCTGGTTCCGGCGCTCGCGGACGCGTGGCTCGGCGTTGCCGGCAGGATCTCGCAGCGCGCGGGCGGGCAGCTGGCCAGGCGGCTGGAGCATCCGCAGAAGGACCGGCCGGAGGGGAACCTGCAGGAAGGGACCGTCGAGGCGCACCTGGTCCCGTCAGCTGTGCACGAGCTCCGGTATGTCGCCCAGCGGATCCTGGACCAGCACATCAACCATGGCCGGGACCTCACGGAGATCGCTGTCATTGTGCGCAACGGCGGACAGGTCAGCGAGCTGCAGCGTTACCTCTCGGGACAGGGGATCCCTGTCCGGGTGCCGGTTGCCGAGTCGGCCGTGCGGGACGAAGTAGCGGTACGCCCCCTGCTGGATGCCTTTGCCATTGCACTGGACCCCACATTGCTGACCCCGGAAGCCGCGGTGTCCCTCCTTACCTCCCGGATCGGCGGAGCCACCTCCATCGAACTGCGGCGGCTCCGGCAGTCGCTTCGCCGTGAGGAACTGCTGGGTGGCGGCGGACGGACCAGCGATGCACTCCTGGTCGAGGCCCTGCTGGAGCCCGGGGCGCTGTCCGCCATGGGTATTGAAGGCAGAGCGGCGAGGCGTGCCGCCAGGATGATCCAGGCCGGGCGCGAAGCTGCCTTCCAGCCGGGCGCCAACGCCGAATCGGTGCTTTGGGCGTTGTGGAGCTCCACCGGGCTGGCAGCATCCTGGACGGAAACCGCACTGGCAGGCGGCCCCCACGGCGCCCGCGCCGACCGGGACCTGGACGCGATGATGGCGTTGTTCCATACGGCCGAGCGGTACGTGGACCAGATGCCCGGAGCCGGGCCTGAACAGTTCCTGGAGTACCTCCTGAACCAGGAGCTCCCCATGGACACCCTTGCAGCCAGGGCACAGATGGATGATGCCGTGGAGCTGATGACGCCCGCCAGCGCAGCAGGACGGGAATGGCCAGTCGTGATTGTCGCCGGCCTGCAGGAGGGCGTGTGGCCCAATACCCGGCTCCGGGGGGAACTCCTGGGCAGCACTCTCTACGCGGACGCCGTTGAACACGGCCCCGCCTACGCGTTGCAACGGGACCCGCTGAGCCGGTTGCGCGAAATCCGCTACGACGAACTGCGCAGCTTTTCCACAGCTGTTTCACGCTCCCGGGAGTTGCTCATATGCACGGCGGTCGCCTCGGAGGACGACCAGCCGTCGCCATTCCTGGATTACGTCGCGCCGCTGGAGCGTGGCCAGGAGCGGAGGGGCTTCACCGCGGTGGAACGCCCCATGACCCTGCGGGCCCTCGTTGCCGAACTGCGGCAGCATGCCCAGCTGGACGGGAACCATGCAGCGGAGGCCCGGGAGGCGGCAAGGGTGCTGGCCCGGCTGGC
>NZ_JBNHFD010000111.1:0-10232 GCF_059089865.1 Arthrobacter sp. Y3221157 | reverse complement strand
GCGGTGGGCGCCGCCGTCGGGCCTTGTATATCCGGAGTGCTGTGCGCCAGCGGTGCGGCGGTTGCCGGTGCAAGGGTTGCCGTTTCGACGCTTCCGACGGCGGCCGGCTGCGGCTGGTGGAGCAAAGGGCCGCCGAACGTAATGGCCAGGAATGCCAGGATTCCGGACAGGAGGATGGCGAGGTCACCGCGGTTCCAGCGGCGCCACCGGCGGCCGGTCCGGGCGGCGTGCCGGCTGCCTTCCTGGGACATCTCTACTCCTCACCTGGCGGGGATGATGGGAAGGAAGGCGCCCCGCCGGGCACTGGCGGGACGCCTTCCTTGTCAGTGGCCGCGGAAATCGGCTCGGGCCGCGGCTTAGCCTGCTGCGGTGGCGTCAGACCTGCGGCGTACGGCCACTGCGGCTCCTGCTGCCACCAGTGCGCCCAAGCCGGCGACCCAGGCGGGGGAGTACTCAGCCCCGCCAACGGCCGTCTGTGCGTTGTAGCCCTTGTTGGTGCCCAGGTTGGTGGTAGCGGTAGCGGTGGCGGCAGCACCGGTCCGTGCCGGCACCTGCGGCGTGGCGGCGGCAGGTTGCGCGGGAACCACTGGCGCACCAGCAGCAGGCGCCGCGGCCGGAGGGGCAACCACCTCGGCGGCCGCCGGCGGGTGGACGACGACCGTTTGCTCGACTGGCGGCACCACGACCGTTTGTTCGACCGGCGGCACCACCACCGGCTGCTCCACGGGCGGGTCGACGACGACGGGTGGCACCACGACCGGGTCAATCACGACCGGCGGGTCCACGTCGACCGGCGGGTAGACCGGCGGTGTTTCGCCCGGCGGCAACGGGGCGCAGTTGGCGATGTAGGCGATCTTTCCCGAATTGGTCCAATTCAGTCCCTCGGGCATTTTCGGTGTCGGCGGGATGATGTCGTCCGCGTGCTGGCGGTGGCCGCCGATTCCGTCGTCATCAAACTCCAGCGGGATCCAGGCTCCGCCCTCGTCGTGGCAGACGACGACCCTGTCCGATGCGGCTAGGGCAGGGGCAGTGAGGCCAATCAGGCCCAGCCCTGCCACCCCCAAAGTGGCTAAAGTGCGTTTCATTTTTACTCCCCAGTGATATGTAGCGGTCCATGCGCGCGGGGAGTGCCAGCGTTGACGCCTTATGCCCCAGCAGCACGGTCAGCTTGCTTGAGGTTTCAGGCTAGGAGCGGCGGCGGGGGCGGGTCGCGAGTAGGAGGTACTCGACTTTACGGGCCGCTGACGTGCGGCGATACCTGCTCCTACGCGGAAGCGGGGGAGTACTACTTGTTCTGGGGCGCGAAGCGGCCCACTCCGTGATGCTCCCTTGTCCGCGGTTTGCCCCGCGCCTAACGTTGAAGCATACGAAAGGTGTGTGGACATCATGGAAATCTACATGTGGTGGCTGGACCTGGACCTCGACACCAAGGAGTGGTTGCGGGAGAACCTGCGTGCCGAGGAACTGCCCCTTCCCGTGCTCCAGGGCATCGCGGAGGCGGGCGGACCGCACCCCGACAACCCGGCAGGTGTGCTCAGCGACGCCGACTGGGACTTCATCGAGACCCAGTCGGAGTTTGTCGACTAGCCGCAGGGGCCGGGAACTCCTGCCACCGGAAAACCGTTGCGGGCCGCCCGCAGCGATGGTTGCATGGGGGGCATGGCATCCGCAGAGAGTTTTGTCTTAGCGATCGGGACCAAAAAAGGACTCTGGCTGGCTACCAGCCGGGACAGGCTCAACTGGTCCTTCACCGGCCCCCATTTCCTGATGAGCGAGATCCCCAGCATCGGGATCGACACCCGGAACGGGCGCACCCGGATCATGGTGGGTGTCCGTAATGAACACTGGGGACCCACGGTTGCGCATTCCGACGATCTCGGATCCACCTGGTCCGAGCCGGAGCAGGGGGCCATCAAGTTTCCGGAGGACACCGGCGCGGCGGTAGAGCGCGTGTGGCAGATTTATCCGGATGCCGAATCCCGGCCGGGGGTGGTCTGGGCCGGTGCGGAGCCCATCTCCGTGTGGAAATCCACGGACGGCGGCGAACATTTCGAATTGAACCGGGGGCTCTGGGACCACCCGCACCGGAGCGAGTGGGGCGCCGGCTACGGTGGTGCTGCGGCGCATTCCATCGTGGTCCATCCGTCCGGGGAGACCGTCCACGTGGCAATGAGTACGGGGGGCGTTTACCGGTCGGTGGACGGCGGCACCTCCTGGGAGCCGCGCAACAAGGGAATCTCGGCCTACTTCCTGCCCGACCCCAACCCCGAATTCGGCCAGTGCGTACACAAGATCGCCGCGGACCCTGCCGTTGACGGCCGCCTCTATGCGCAGAACCATCACGGCGTCTACCGCACGGACGACAATGCCGACACCTGGACCTCCATTGCGGAGGGGCTGCCCGCAGACTTCGGGTTCGTGATGCTCACCCACCCCCGGCGCGGCGGGACGGCCTGGGTGGTGCCGCTGAAAGCGGACGGCGAACGCATTCCGCCCGATGGTGAACTGGCGGTGCACCGCACGGACGATGCCGGCTCCACCTGGAAGCGGCTGGCGTCCGGCCTGCCCACCGGCGAATACAACAGCGTGCTGCGCGACGCCGCCTCGGTTGACACGGCGGAACCCGCGGGCGTGTACTTCGGCACGCGCGGCGGCGCTGTCTATGCCAGCGCGGACGAGGGTGAGACCTTCACGGAAGTAGCGACACACCTGCCCGATGTGCTGTGTGTCCGGGCGGCAGTGATGGCGAGTGCCTGACATCGCAGTTGTCCTGCCGAGCGTCCTGCAGCCCCTCGCCGGCGGGCAGTCCGTACTGACTGCGCCCGCCGACGGGCCGGTGACCGTGGGAAAGCTGCTTGACGCGGTGACATCCGACTATGCGGTACTTGCCAGGCGGCTCCGGGACGAGACGGGTGCACTGCGCCGCTTCGTGAATGTCTATGTTGACGGGGACGAGGTACGCCGCCTGCAGGGGCTGGAGACCGAGGTGGCGCCTGGCCAGGAGGTGCTGGTGATCCAGTCCGTGGCCGGCGGCTGAATCCCGTGTTTGCCGGGGCTGGCGGGCAGTCCTTACTGACTACGCCCGCTGCCGCGGCGGCGCCGCCCTGGAGAGGGCGGCAAAGCGTTGAAGTTCAGGCGATCCGCCAGACGGTGCATTCGTCCGTATTGATTGCTTTCCGCAGCCCTGTAATCCGGTCCAGGATCCAGACCACGCCGATGCCCGGCGCTGTTTCCTGGACGCTGCCGCGGCGGATCACCACGTCGTCGTAGGAAGGGCCCACGGAAAGGCGGGCTTCGATTTCGTCACCGCGGTGGAGCTGGTCCAGGGCGCGGACTCTGGTTACATGCGTGGTCGCCTTCTTCAACATTGCGTGGCCTCCTGGCTGGAGCTGGTGCCGGCTCTTGCCTGCACTACCAAGTGTGGCCGGGCAATGTTGCGCGCCCGTTTCCCCGCGGTTAGGTACCGGTTAGTTCTTCGAACCGGTGTTGTTTCTGCCGCACCCTACTGGCAGGCCTGCGGGCGTGGCCGGAAGCGGGACCCCGTTCAGGCGGCGCCGCGGCTGCGGTAGCCGGCCAGGAAGTCGGAAATCCTTTCCACCGCTTCCTCGATGTCTAAAACGGACGGAAGTATTACGAACCGGAAGTGGTCCGGTGCGGGCCAGTTGAACGCGGTGCCGTGGGAAACCAGGATCTTCTGTTCCTGCAGGAGGTCCAGGACGAACTGCTCGTCGCTGGCGATCGGGTACAGGTCCGGATCCAGGCGCGGGAACAGGTACATGGCTCCCGACGCCGGCACGCAGGTAACGCCGGGAATGGCGGTGAGCAGTTTGTGGGCGAGGTCGCGCTGTTCCCGCAGCCGGCCGCCCGGATTCACCAGCGCCTCGATGCTTTGGTAGCCGCCCAGGCATGTCTGGATGGCATGCTGGGCGGGAACGTTCGCGCAAAGGCGCAGCGAGGCAAGCAGTTCAAGGGCTTCCCGGTAGCCCGCGGTGGCCGCGAGGGGCCCGGTGATGGCCACCCACCCCGCACGGTAACCGGGCATCCGGTAGGCCTTGGACAGCCCGCTGAAGGTCAGGCAGCACACGTCTTCCGCCACGGACGCAGTGTGGATGTGGCGGGCGCCGTCATACAGCACCTTCTCGTAGATCTCGTCCGAAAACAGGACCAGGTTGTGCTTGCGTGCCAGGGCAGCGAACTGTTCCAGGACGCGGCGGGGGTACACGGCGCCCGTGGGGTTGTTCGGGTTGATGATCACGATGCCCTTGGTGCGGCTGGTGATTTTCGCTTCCACGTCCGCCATGTCCGGCCACCAGTTCTCCGCCTCGTCACAGAGATAGTGCACCGGTTTCCCGCCGGTCAGGGTCACGGCAGCGGTCCACAGGGGATAGTCCGGCGCCGGGACCAGGATCTCGTCACCGTTTTCCATGAAGGCCTGCAGGCACATGGAGATCAGTTCGCTGACCCCGTTGCCGATCACGATGTCTTCCACGCCGATGTTCATCAGCCCACGGGTCTGGTAGTACTGCGAGATGGCGGTCCGGGCGGTGAAGATCCCCTTGGAATCGCTGTACCCCTGCGCGCCGCGAAGGTGGTGGATCATGTCCACGACGACGGACTCCGGCGCCTCCAGCCCGAACGGCGCCGTGTCCCCGAGGTTCATCTTCAGGATGCGGTGCCCCTCGGCCTCCATGTTCTTGGCCGCCTGGAGGATGGGGCCCCGGAGCTCGTAGCGGACGTTCTGGAGTTTGCTGGAGTGTTGCATGGCGCGCATGGTTGATCTTTACACACAGCCGGCGCCCGCCGCCCCCGTTACGGCGCCAGCCGGTCCCCCTTCCGGTGTAACCGGAACCAGCGGTATCCGTAGCGCCCCAGTTCCGCCGTGAAGCCGCCATCGGGTTCCAATTCCACATTGTCGCCGTCGAACAGGTCCAGCAGCATGGCGTCCTTGTAGGCCTGCGGCGGGGCGTCCTGGCCACCCACCAGGCCGCTGACCTTTACCGGGTCCTTGCCGAAGTTGTGCAGCAGCACCAGCGTCCCGCCGTCGGAACTGCAGGTATGGGCGAACACGGCGGGCTCAGGCTGGTCGATGACGTTGAATTCACCCCACCCCAGTTCCGGGGACTCGCGGTAACGTGCAATCAGGGTGGCCATGAAATTGAACAATGAGTCCGGGTCGCGCTTGGCGGCCGCAGCGTTGACGTTCTCCACCCCATACTCACCGCGCACCAGGGGCGCCACCAGGTCCGCCGCTTTGGCACTGGAGAATCCGCCGTTCTTTTCGCTGGTCCACTGCATAGGGGTGCGCACCGCGGCGCGGCTCTTCTGCCGGAGGTCCTCCCCCATGCCGATCTCCTCGCCGTAGAACAGCACGGGGGTGCCCGGCAGCGAGAACATCAGCGAGTACACCATCCGGATACGTTCCTGGTCGCCTCCCAGCATCGGCGGCACCCTGCGGCGCAGCCCGCGGCCGTAGATCTGCATGTTTTTCCGGGGTCCAAAAGCTGCAAATACCTCTTCGCGCTCGCCGTCGCTGAGCTTGTCCAGGGTCAGCTCGTCATGGTTGCGCACGAACATTGCCCACTGGTTGTCCGGGTGCAGCGGCGGCCGGCCCTTCAGTGTTTCGGCCAGGGGACGGGCATCCCCGCGGGCCAGGGACAGGTAAATGTACTGCATGGACATGAAATCGAACTGCATGTTGAGTTCGTTGCCGTCCGGCCCGCCGAAGAATTCGACCTGTTCCTTATAGGGCAGGTTCACCTCGCCCAGCAGCACAGCGCTGCCATTGCGGCGGCTCACGAAGCTGCGCAGCGCGGCCAGGAAGCCGTGCGGATCCAGGTTGGCGGCCTCGTCCCTGGGCTGCCCGCGGGTTTCCAGGAAGAAGGGCACAGCGTCCAGCCGGAACCCGTCCAGGCCCAGTTCCAGCCACAGGCCCATCGCCTTGGCGATCTGGTCGCGCACATCGGGGTTTGTGACATTCAGGTCCGGCTGGTGCTTGGCGAACATGTGCAGGTACCACTCCCCGGTGGCGTCATCCTTCTCCCACAGCGAGTCCTCTTCGCCGGGGAACACCACCTCCGAGGACGTGTCCGGCGGAGTGTCGCTGCGCCACACGTAGTAGTCCCGGTATTTGTTGTCCGTGGATTTCCGGGCCTCGACGAACCAGGGGTGCTGGTCCGAGGTGTGGTTCACCACGAAGTCTGCGATGACCCTCATTCCCCGGTCCCTGGCCGCGCGGATGAACTCCACCAGGTCGCCCATGGTGCCGAGCCGGGGGTCCACGGTGAAGAAGTCCGTCACGTCATAGCCATCGTCCCGGTCCGGGGACGGATAGAACGGCATGAGCCAGATGCAGGTCACGCCCAAGGCGGCCAGGTAGTCCACCCGCTGGGTCAGCCCGGCGAAATCCCCAGTGCCGTCGCCGTCGTCGTCAAAGAACGTCTCCACGTCCAGGCAGTAGATGACCGCGTTTTTCCACCACAGGTCGGACGTCTCGGCGAGCCTCATGCCCGAACCTTCGACGACGGTTCGGCAGCTGCCGCGGCAAGAGGCGGTTCAGCGGCAATGCCGGCAGGGGTCCCGCCGGACGTGCGAAGGTGCGGAAGGACGTCCGCGCCGAACGCGTCGATGAAGGGGGCCTGCTCCTGCCCCACGAAGTGCAGGTAGAGCTCGTCGAAGCCGAGCTCCGCGTACCCGGCCAGCCAGTCAACGTGCCGGGCGGTGCTGGCCGAAACGTTCACCGACTTGCGGACCTGGTCCTCACCCACGTGCTCGCCCACGCCGTCGAAGTGCCCGGCGGTGGGCAGGTCCCACGGGACGGGCGGGGCGAAGGTGTTGGTCCGCCACTGGTCCAGGGCAATGGCCGCGGCATCCTCTTCGCGGGGTGCCCAGGAGAGGTGGACCTGCAGCACGGCCTTGCCGCGGCCGCCGTTGTCCCGGTAGGCGGCCAGCATGTCCCGGAGCTTGTCTGCGGGCTGGTTCACTGTGACCAGCCCGTCAGCCCACGCTGCGGCACGGCGGGCTGTGTCCACGCTGATGGCGGGCGCGATCAGCGGCGGCGGAGAGTCCGGGACGTCCCAGATCCGCCCCTGCTCCACCGTCACCAGGCCGCGGTGGGTGACCTCCTCGCCGCGGTGCAGCCGGCGGATGACGTCAACGCACTCTTCCAGCCGGCGCTGCCGGATGTCCTTGGCCGGCCAGGCATCGCCGGTAATGTGCTCGTTCATGTTTTCGCCGCTGCCGGGGGCAAACCAGAACCGCCCCGGGAACATCGCGGCCAGGGTCGCGGACGCGTGGGCGATGATCGCCGGGTGGTAGCGCTGGCCCGGTGCCGTCACCACCCCGTACCGGAGGCCCGTGGTGGCCAGGGCGGCCCCCAGCCAGGACCAGGCGAACCCCGAATGGCCCTGCCGTGCGGACCACGGCTCGATGTGGTCAGAGCACATGGCGGCGTCGAAGCCTGCGCGCTCCGCGTGCTGGACATCCTGGAGCAGCTGGCCGGGACTGATCTGTTCGTGCGAGGCGTGAAAGCCGACGGTAACCATCGTTAACCTCTACCGTCCGGCACGGTGCCCTGTCGAGGGCATTCCGGCCCCGGTACGTGAAGCGGACTACTTGTCGGATAAGTTTGGAACTTGTAGTACCGCGTTCCTGCCGACAACGCGGGGGCCGGCGGAACGGGAAGGAAGTACCTCAATGGGCGGCGTGCTGATCGGGCTGGCGGTGATCGGCGTCGTGATCGCCGTGGGGTACATCGCCGCGCGCTGCGGCCTGGGCGGCGAGCCCACTGTCGCGGCACTGACCCGCACCGCGTTCTTCATCACCAACCCGGTCCTGCTGTTCACGGTGGTCCTGGAATCGGACGTCAGCGTGGTGTTCTCCGCCTACGTGCCGCTGGCGCTGATTACCGCCCTGGTCACCGCGCTGCTGTATGTGGGGATCAGCCGGCTGTGGTTCCGGAGGCCGCTGGCCGAGACGGCAGTCGGCGCCATGGCCAGTTCCTACGTCAACGCCAACAACATCGGCATCCCCATCACCCTGTACGCCCTGGGGGACGCCACGCCCGTGGCGCCGGTGCTGCTGGTCCAGCTGCTCCTGCTGGCACCGCTGGTGCTCACCTTGCTGGACCTCTCCGCCGCCGGCAGGTTCTCGCCGCGGCTGATGCTGACGCAGCCGTTCCGGAATCCCATGATCATCGCCACCCTCCTGGGCGTGGTCCTGGCCGCCCTCAACGTGGAGCTGCCTGAGCCGGTGATGGCCCCGCTGGTATTGCTCGGCGGCGCCGCCGTTCCGGTGGTGCTGTTGGCATTCGGCATGTCGCTGCACGGCAGCCGAATGCTGGGCAGCGGCGGGCACACGGCGGAAATCCTCACCGCCACTGTGCTCAAGTCAGCGGTCATGCCGGCGGTGGCGTTCGTCGTCGGGCGCTTCCTGTTCAACCTGGACCAGCACATGCTCCTGGGCGTGGTGCTGATGGCTGCCCTCCCGTCCGCCCAGAACGCCTTCCTTTTTGCCAGCAAGTACGGCCGGGGTGTGGCCGTGGCCAGGGAAACCATCATGCTGTCCACGGCCGCCGCGGCGCCGGCACTGATCCTCATCGTCTGGCTGCTCGCGGGCTGATCCGGCGCGCCGACGGGCGGGGCAGGGGTTCCGCGCCGGGCGCCTGCCGGGCAAGAATGGGCACATGGAACTTCCCGTGATGCCGCCTGTCCCGCCCATGCTCGCCAAATCCGTCAGCGGCATCGACGGTATTCCGGGAACAGGCAGCCTCAGCTACGAACCCAAGTGGGACGGCTTCCGGTCCATCATCTTCCGCGACGGGGACGAGCTGGAAATTGGCAGCCGCAACGAAAAACCCATGACCCGCTACTTTCCCGAGCTGGTGGCGGCCCTGAAGGAGAACCTGCCGCCGCGGTGCGTGGTGGACGGGGAAATCATCGTGGTGGGCGCCTCGGGCGACCGGCTGGACTTTGACACCCTGCAGCAGCGCATCCACCCCGCCGCCAGCCGGGTGAAGCTGCTGGCGGAGCAGACCCCGGCATCCTTCGTGGCCTTCGACCTCCTGGCCCTGGGCGACGACGACTATACCGGCAGGCCCTTTTCTGAACGCCGCGCCGCGCTGGAGAAGGCACTGGCGGCCAGCAAGGCGCCGGTCCACCTGACGGCCGCCACCACGGACAAGGGAACCGCTGGAAAGTGGTTCGAGCAGTTCGAGGGCGCGGGCCTGGACGGCGTAGTGGCCAAGAGGCTGGATGGCCGGTACGAACCGGACAAGCGCGTGATGTTCAAGATCAAGCACGAGCGCACGGCCGACTGCGTGGTGGCCGGCTACCGGCTGCACAAGAGCGGGCCGGACAGCATCGGCTCGTTGTTGCTGGGCCTGTACAAGGACGACGGCGGCCTGGCGAGCGTTGGAGTGATCGGCGCCTTTCCGATGAAGCGCCGCAAAGAGCTGTTCCAGGAACTGCAGCCCCTCGTGACCGATTTCGACAACCACCCCTGGGCGTGGGCGAAGCAGGAGGAAGGCGAACGGACGCCGCGGAACGCCGAGGGCAGCCGCTGGAGCGCCGGCAAGGACCTGTCCTTCGTGCCGCTGCGGCCCGAACTGGTGGTGGAGGTCCGGTACGACCACATGGAGGGGGACAGGTTCCGGCATACCGCCCAGTTCAACCGCTGGCGCCCGGATCGCGATCCGGAGTCCTGCACCTACGCGCAGCTGGAGGAACCGGTCAACTTTGACCTCGCCTCCGTCCTGGAGACCGGCCGGCCCTAGCCGTTTCCCCGGACCGCCGGGTTCCTGGCGTCCAGCATGCTCCAGAGGCCGTCCGCGCGGCAGGGGATGGACGCGTTCACCAGTGCCCGGCTGTGCGGGTGCCGCGGGGCGGCGAAAAAGTCCCGCGTTTCGGCCACCTCCACCACCCTGCCGTCGAGCAGGACCGCAACCCTGTCGCACATGTACCGCACCACGTCCATGTCGTGGGAAATCACGATCAGGGACAGGTCATGCTCGCGCTGCAGCCGCAGCAGCAGGTTCAGGATGGTCCGCTGCGTGAGCGCGTCCAGTGCCGAGGTGGCTTCATCGCAGATCAGGACCCGGGGTTCCAGCAGGAGGGCGCGGGCGATGGTGGCCCGCTGCAGCTGGCCGCCGGAGCATTGGCCGGGGCGCTTGTCCAGCAGGCCGGCATCCAGCTCCACCTCCTTGAAGGCGGCCGCGATCCGCTCGTCCCGCTGTGCCG
>NZ_JBNHFD010000110.1:0-10446 GCF_059089865.1 Arthrobacter sp. Y3221157 | reverse complement strand
ACCTCGACCCCAACGCGATAGGCACCATGACGCTGCCCACGGCAGGTTCCGGGTTCGTCGCTGGCCAGTCCGTGCTGTTCCCGGACTACGGCGCCATTGCTGCGGTGGGGGCTGCCCTGCGGGACGGGCGGATAGCGGAGTTCGCCAGGCCGTAGGGTTCGCGGGCGACGCGCAGGGTCCCTGACGACGCACAAACTCCCTGGCGCGGCTGAGATTTCGGCCGCGCCAGGGAATTTCCGTGACGCGGGTGCACTTGAGCGTCGATTCACGCTGTTCAGCCCCGCCTTACCGGCAGTTCACCCGAGGGAAAAGCTCCGTGCGCCGGCTGGCGGAAACCTGAGGACATGACTTCCGCTTCCCGCACTGAGATTTCCCGCCGCACCATCGTCAAGGGCTCCGTCCTGGCCGCCGCATTGGCGTCCGTGCCCGCCGCTGCCAGCGCCGGACCCACCCGTTCCCCTGCCGGCGTGGCGCTGGTCCGCAACCGGCTCACCCTGCCCAGCGGCATCGCCACCGGCGACGTCACCTCGGACTCGGCGGTGCTGTGGTCCCGCGCGTCGGGTGCCGGCCGGATGACGGCGGTCCTCCGCGCAGTGGACGACGCCGGCGCGATCCTGCGCGGGCGCGGCGCCTTTGAGCGCACCCTCCGCGGGCCAAGGGCCACCCAGGCGTCCGACTTCACCGCCAAGATCCACGCCGGGAACCTGCCGTCCAACACACGGTTCGCGCTGGAGATCAGCTTCGAGGACGACGGCGGCGCAGCCAGTGAAACGGTCCGCGGGACCTTCCGCACGGCCCCCGATGCCGGGACGTACAACGGCAAGGGCCGCACCGGCGAGACGGGCAACGGAGGTGGGGTCCCGGCGTCGTCCGCGCAAAGCTTCGTCTGGACCGGCGATACTGCCGGGCAGGGCTGGGGCATCAACGAGGAGATCGGCGGGATGCGCGGCTACCGGGCCATGCACCAGACCCGTCCGGACTTCTTCATCCACTCCGGCGACACGGTGTACGCGGACGGGCCGATCACCGAAACCGTGCTGGAGAAGGACGGGCAGGTGTGGCGGAACCTGGTGACCGAGGAGGTGTCCAAGGTGGCCGAAACGATGGCCGAGTTCCGCGGCCGGCACCGGTACAACTCGATGGACGCCAACATGCGGGCCATGTTCGCGGACGTGCCCGTGATTGCGCAGTGGGACGACCACGAAACCACCAACAACTGGTACCCCGGCGAGATTCTGGAGGACCCCCGCTATACGGTGCGAGACGTGAACACGCTCGCCGCCCGCGGCCGGCAGGCGTGGCAGGAGAATATGCCCATCGCGGACAGTGCCGCGCTGTGGCGCCCGGGAACGTTCGACGACGCCGGCCAGTACCAGCCGGCGCGCATCTACCGGAGAATATCCCGCGGCCCGCAGCTGGACATCTTCTGCCTGGACATGCGGACCTTCAAATCCCCAAACACCGACGGCAAGGAGGCCTACGCCACCAACATCCTGGGCCAGGAGCAGGTGGACTGGCTGATCCGGGAGGTATCGGCGTCGAAGGCTACCTGGAAGGTAATCGCAGCGGACATGCCCCTGGGCGTCATCGTGCCGGACGGTCCGGTCAACCAGGAAAGCGTTGCCAACCGCGACGCCGGTGCTCCGCTGGGCCGCGAGCTGGAAATCGCGGGGGTGCTCAGCGCGTTCAAGCGGCACCGGGTGAAGAACATCGTGTGGCTGACCGCGGACGTGCACTACTGCGCCGCGCACCACTACTCCCCCGAGCGCGCCGCGTTCACCGACTTCGACCCCTTCTGGGAGTTCGTGGCCGGGCCCATCGCCGCCGGATCCTTCGGGCCGAACGCGATGGACGGCACGTTCGGGCCGGAGGTGGTGTTCTCCAAGGCCGGCCGCTTCCCCGGTGAGTCACCACGCGACGGCGAGAACCAGTTCTTCGGGCACGTCCAGCTTGATTCCGATACCTTTACAGTGAGCCTGCGCAACGCCAACGGCGCCACCGTGTTCTCCAAGGTGCTGACGCCGGAGCGGTGAATGCTCCGGCCAGGCGTCCCGGTCTCCGCCGGTTTCCCGGGATGCTAGTGGAGAACCGGGAGACGCCGGTCCAGGTATTTGCCCGTGAACACCAGCGCCGCTGTCAGCACCAGGATGGACGCGAAGTAGGTGAGCGTGCCTGACACGCCGAAGCTGACCCCCACCACACCGCGCAGCACCAGGTACAGCCCCAACATCCCAATCACGAGTCCCGCGGCAAGCCGCCCAACGCGGGACCCGGGGGAGAGAGAGGTTCCGGCAGGGAAGGAAGCCGCGTAATCGCGCGGCTGGCCGAAGGCCTCCTCACCGCTTTCACCGCTTGCAGCAAGGTGGCTGCGGACTTCCTGCAACGTGCTGCTGACCATGTCTTCGCTGTGTTTCCGCTGGCGCAACTCGTAGGCCAGGGCCTTCAGGTATTCCTCAGTCGACATTGTCAGCCCTTCTTTGTTTGGAGGAGTTTGTTGATGATCGAGGTGAAATGGCTCCAGTCCGAGGCGGACTCCTGAAGCCGTTGCCGCCCCTTATCGGTCAGGGAATAGAACTTTTTCCCCGGGCCCGCTTCACCTTCCCGCCACTCCGAGCTGACGAATCCATCGGTTTCGAGGCGGTTCAGGGCGGGGTAGACCGTGCCACCGCTGAGCCCGTCAAAGCCGGACCCTTTCAGGACCTGGATGACCTGGTATCCATAAGCTTCGCCACTGGCGGCAACGGCCTGCAGGATGCAGACCGGAAGCGCCGCCCGGACCCAGTCGCTGGGCCACCGCTTTTCAGGATTCACGACTAGATAGTCTCACAGACTAAGTAGTCACACAACTGCCCTGAACGTTGCAGGCCGCCGTCGTCCGGTTATTTTCCCCGCCCCGTGGGTACGCCGCTGGTAGTGTTCCTGCATTCGGCACACGGCACACGGACGGGGTGATCTTTCTTGAACGAAAACGGACTGACACAGGCTGTGCAGGAAGCCGGGGCGGTGGAGCTGCTGCTGATCCGGCACGGTGAAAGCGAAGGCAACGTGGCCGCCACGGAGGCCCGGCTTGCGGGGGCGGAGGTCATTGACGTGCCGGCCCGCGATGCCGATGTGAACCTGTCCGGCACGGGGCAGGAACAGGCCAAGGCGCTGGGCACGGCGCTGGCCCGGATCGCCGAGGAGTTCCGGCCGGATGCGGTGGTGTCCTCCCCCTACGCCCGGGCCCGGCAGACGGCGGAGATTGCCGTGGAGGCGGCAGGCTGGCCGGTGGAAGTGCGCGCCGATGAACGGCTGCGCGACCGTGAACTGGGCATCCTGGACCGGCTGACCCGGCTGGGCGTGGAGAAGCGCTATCCGGACGAGGTGGAACGCCGGTCCTGGCTGGGCAAGCTGTACTACCGGCCGCCGGGCGGTGAGTCCTGGGCGGACGTGGCCCTCCGGCTGCGTTCGGTCCTCGATGAGCTGAACAACCTGGGCAGCGGCCACCGCGTGATGCTCGTCTGCCACGACGCCGTGATCATGCTGTTCCGCTACGTGCTGGAGGGCATGTCCGAGCGGGAACTCCTGGACCTCGCTGCGAGCACATCCATCCTGAACGCGTCGATCACCAGGTATGTGCGTCCGTCCGGTGCCGGGCCGTGGACCTTGGAGAGCTTCAATGTGGCCGACCACCTCACGGAGCAGGGCGTGGAGGTCACCGAGCATGCCGGGGACACGAGTGTCCACCCGCGGTGACGGGACCAGCCCCGTGCTGGTGACGCCGTCGCTGCTGCGCGAGTGGCCGCTGCCGGCTCCGGGTGAGGACAAGTATTCGCGGGGCTCGGTGCTGGTGATCGGCGGGGCGCGGGCCACTCCCGGCGCTGTCCTGCTCGCCGGAACAGCAGCGCTGCGCGCCGGTGCCGGGAAGCTGACGGTGGCCGTGGCAGAGTCTGTGGCCGTGCAGATGGGGGTGGCGCTGCCGGAGTGCGGTGCGATCGCCCTGCCGGAGACCGCCGACGGATCGGTCAAGGCTGATGGACTGGACCGGATCTCCTCCTACTTGGACCGGGCGGACACCATCCTGGTGGGCCCGGGCCTGGACGATCCCGGACTGGCTGAAGAACTGTTGCGGGCCCTGCTGGAGCGGGAGTCCGCCGACGGCGGGCCGGATGGTGAAGGGGGTGCCGCCGTCGTGCTTGACGCCTATGCCCTGGGCGGCCTGACCAAGGTTGAAGAGCAGCTGGAACCGTGGCGCGGACGGCTGATCCTGACCCCGAACCCGAAGGAAACGGAGATCCTGCTGGGCCGGGACATCGGGGACCTGGAAAGCGACGTGGCCGCTGTTGCCAGGCGGTTCGACGCCGTGGTGAGCTGCCAGGGCATCGTGGCCCAGCCGCCCGGTGCGGAGGGCGGCGGGGAACCGGAGCTGTGGAAGATCACCACCGGGTACGGCGGCCTGGGGACCTCCGGCAGCGGGGATGTCCTGGCCGGGGCGATTGCCGGCCTGAAGGCCCGCGGGACCAGCGGGGCACAGGCGGCGTGCTGGGGAACGCACCTGCACGCGGCGGCTGCCGACCGGCTGGCCAGCAGGATGGGCCCGCTCGGGTTCCTTGCCCGCGAACTGGCCGACGAACTGCCCGCGCTGATGCTGGAACTGAACACCTGATTCCCGGGACAAGGAAACCCTGCCTGTGCGCAAAGGGAT
Source organism: Arthrobacter sp. Y3221157 (assembly GCF_059089865.1). Taxonomy (NCBI): domain Bacteria; kingdom Bacillati; phylum Actinomycetota; class Actinomycetes; order Micrococcales; family Micrococcaceae; genus Arthrobacter; species Arthrobacter sp. Y3221157. The sequence goes on along the minus strand of NZ_JBNHFD010000110.1, from coordinate 5,762 downwards.
GGCCCCCTGCTTGGAAGCTCGGGGGCCATCGTATCGGAGGGGATCACTCGCAACTGCCGATGCGCTACCGGCGCTGTGGCGTTCCTTAAAGGCAAACCGCCCAAAACTGGCAGATACAACGCGTTCGGATCCTCCCGGTAACCCTGTTCTAGCACCAGCATGCGGACCAAGACAAGGCATCCCCGCCGGTAACTTTGGACGACCCCCGGCCGGAGCCGGGGGCCACCGTATCGGGAAGTACGGGTTGACGCTGCCGATGCGCTGTCTGGCGCTGTGGCGTGCACTCGGTGCGACCCGCCCCATCATGGCACTCAACAGAGAACCCGACGTCCCGATCCCTGAAGGGGACTAGGCCGCGATCTCCTGCTTTGTCCCCTTTGTCTCGATCTCGATCTTCCGCGGCTGGGCCTTTTCGGCGACGGGAATCCGCAGCGTCAGGACACCGGCATCGTAGCTTGCCTTGATCTTGTCGACATCCAGGGTGTCCCCGAGGATCAGCTGGCGGCTGAAGACGCCGCGCGGCCTCTCGGAGGCGACCAATTCGGTGTCCTTGCCCGCAACGTCAGGCCGCTCGGCCCGCACCGTCAGGACATTCCGTTCCACATCCAGATCCACTGAATCCACCGCGACGCCGGGCAGATCGAAGGCCACGACAAATTCCTTGTCCTCCCGCCAGGCGTCCATCGGCATGGCTGCCGGACGCGCTGCCGTTCCGAGGACCTGCTGGGCCAGCCTGTCCAGCTCGCGGAACGGATCGGTTCGCATCAACATGGCTTCCCTCCTCGTAAGAGATGGTCCAACATCGTTTCGAGTATCAGCCGATCTGTATTGGCTGATATAGATTTTTTAGCACCGCAGGAACAGATCCGCAAGCGGTGCAGGAAGGAAATTTGCAACTTTTTTGGACCGGTTTTGGGCAAGGAAAAGGGGCCTCCCACGGCCCGTGGAAGGCCCCTCCGGCTGGTCCCTGCTAGCTCCGGGTCGGATCCGGGCGCAGCGGCGCCGGCCCCGGATCGGGCACGGGCAGCGGGCCGGGAGACGGCGGCGCCGGGAACGGGTTGGGGGACGGATGCCCGGGCTGGGGCTGGGTGGGATCTGGCGGTGTGGGTTCTGGGCCTGGTTCCGGCGGAAACGGCTCGGGTTCGTGCACTGGCGGGATGGTCATAAACTTCCCCTCTCACGCGTGGCTGATGTGCCTGGCGTGATCAGGATACGCCTGCCGCCTGAAGGCCACTAGGCCCCGTCTACCCCGGACGCCCGCTCACTTCTGGCGCTGTTCTTGGAAACGCCCGCTCACTTCTGGCGCTGTTCTTGGTTCAGTCCCCCACCGCGCCCACCAGACGCAGCCAGTCCCGCAGCTGGCGCACATCCGCCTCCGCGCACCGGAAACCTACGTGCCCGTCCGGCCGCACGGCCACCAGCCCGGAACCGGGATGGCTGGTGAGCCGGTGCACATGGAGCAGCGTGCCTTGCCGCTCGCTCGCAGAGGTGACTGCAGCAGCAACGTCCGGACCGGCGTCGCGCTCCAGGAGAATATGGATGCCGGGCACGGCGGTCAGCCCGTGCAGGCGGACCTCACGGCCGTCAACTGTCGCGGGCCCGTCCGGCAACCGGTCCCCCGGCTTCGGCCAGCTGCCGGCCCGCGGTCTGCAGTCCACGGAAATGGGACTGCGCCGGTACCGGACGAAGGGCTGCGCCAGCAGCCTGATCCCTTTCGAGGTGAGCCAGCGCCGGCGGAGCACCAGCGGCAGCAGCGGCGCACAGAGCGGCAGCAGGGCGCGGACGGCCCGGGCGGCAGGATGCGGTGACGCCTCCCCGAAGAAGATGACGTGCGTCAGGGCAAGCACCCGCCTCGCGGCTAGCCGGCGTTCCTGCCCGTAGGACTCGAGCAGCTCGGGCAGTTGCCGTCCGGCTTTGGCGGCGAACCCCAGCCGCCAGCCGAGGCTGAGCGCGTCCAGGATCCCGTTGTTCATGCCCTGGCCGCCCGCGGGGGAATGCGCGTGCGCGGCGTCGCCGGCCAGGAATACGGTGCCGCTGCCGAAGGTGCCGGCAATGCGGTGCTGGAGCGGGACCTGAGCGGACCAGCGCACCTCCCGCACCACCGCCTCCAGTCCGGACGCGCGGACCAGGCGCTCCACCTCCTCCGTCGGAACCGGCGGCCCCAGCTGCCCGAAGTGCGCGCCCGGCTGCGGCACTGCCGGCCTCGTGGCCAGCATCCGCCAGGAAGCACCCTCGCGCAGCGCAAACAGGAAGGCCAGCCCGGCCTTCCCGACGGCGGCGTGCAGCCGCCCCGGATCAAGGGACCCGTCGAGCTCCAGGTCGGCCAGGACCGCCTCCACCGCGTACGGCCCGCCCCGCCAAGGGGCCCCCAGGACGCCGCGGACGGTGCTGGATTGCCCGTCACACCCGGCCAGGAACGGGCACCGGTGCTGCTCCAGCCCGCGGGCGGTGTGGAGCTCCGCATGGAGAAGTCCGTCCGCCGGGTCCGGCTCCAGCCGGCGGAACTCTACGCCCCAGTCCACTGGGACCCCACGTTTCCGGAGGGCCTGCCACAGAACGTCCTCGACGTCGGCCTGCCGGACCAGGGTCAGGTGCGGGAAGGCGGTGTCCGGAAGGTCGGCACGGCCGAGCCTGGCCGCAACCACCTTCCGGCCCAAATGGATGCGCGCTTCCGGAGCCGTATCCGCCCGGTCCAGCAGCTCGTCGGTGACACCGAGTGGGCGGAGGCCTTCGAGTGCCCGGGCATGGAGCATCATGGCCCGGGACGGGCGGATCCGCTCCGCGCGGCGGTCAACCACGCGGACCGTGACGCCGTGCGCGTGGGCCTGCAGGGCTGCGGTGAGGCCGGCGGGACCGGCCCCGACCACCAAAACGTCCGTGGCCGCCGTCGTACCTTCTCCCGCTGTCACGCCTGGCTGAGAAGCCGCCACCAGGCCCGGCCACCTTCCGCCGCCGCCTCCATCCGGGCAGGATCGGCGAGCACCTCGTCCCGGCGGAGGCCGGGCAGCACCTTGTAGCTGATGGACCCGGGAACACTCACAAGCTCGAGGACCCGCCACAAGGCAGCCGCATAGTCGTGGGCCCGGGCAGCACCGTCCCATTCATAGAGGCCGCGGTAGGCGCCGTTGGTGTCGTGCGCGCACCACAGCTTGGACACGAACCCCGGAAACCCGACGAAGAGCGGGGTGTTGAGCAGGCTTTCGGCCTCAAAGAGGCGGTGTGCTTTGCCCCGCACCAGCCGGAGCTTGAAGGCGACCACCAGGACGCAGGGCTCGGCTGGTGAAATACGGTCGACGGCGGTCTCCCGATAGACGCGTGCCGTGCTGCCGTCCGCGAAGCGGAGCACCCGACCCACGTTGTTCTTGGGCAGATGCACCTGGCTCCGGGCCAGCATCACGCAGGTTCTTCCCACGCAGCGGGCCACCGCCCGCCATGCTGCGGCCCGCGGTGCGGGCCCTGAATCGAAGGACATGGTTTTCTCCTTTCGCGGACTGGCGCTGTCCTTCCACCCTGCCGGGAAACGCATACCCGTTCCCAGAGTCTTTGGCCCCTTCCAGCCGGCGCGGGGCCGGTTCTCCCCCGGTAGCGAACGGGCCCGGCCTTTCGCGGAGGCGGTGGATATATTGAAGGCATGACCTCCACTCCGCTGCAGGATTCCGCCAGTACGCCCGCGTCCGCCGCTACCCCGCCGGTGGCGAAGAAGGTCCCGCTGGAGCGGACGCACCACGGGGACACTTTCGTTGACAACTACGAGTGGCTGCGGGACAAGGAATCCGCCGAGGTGGTGGAGCACCTGAAGGCCGAGAACGCCTACCAGGAAGCGGTCACCGCCCACCAGGAGCCGCTCCGCGAAGCGATCTTCCAGGAGATCAAGGGCCGCACCCAGGAAACCGACCTCTCGGTTCCGCACCGCAAGGACGACTGGTGGTACTACAGCCGCTCCGTGGAGGGCAAGGAATACGGCATCCAGTGCCGGGTCAGGGCCGCCGACACCGGGGACAGGATTGCCGACTGGACCCCGCCGGCCGTGGAGCCCGGCGTCGCGATTCCCGGCGAGGAAGTCCTGCTGGACGGCAACGTCGAGGCTGAGGGCAAGCCGTTCTTTTCCGTGGGCGGCTCGGCCGTAACCGTGGACGGCAACCTCTACGCCTACGCCGTGGACAACTCCGGCGACGAGCGCTTCACCCTCCGGATTAAGGACCTCCGCACCGGCGAACTGCTGCCGGACGTCATCGAGAACGTCTTCTACGGCGTCTCGTTCTCCCCGGACGGCGCGCGCATCTTCTACACCGTGGTGGATGATTCCTGGCGCCCGTACCAGGTGAAGGCGCACGTGCTGGGCACGCCCGTCACGGACGACGTGGTCATCTACCAGGAAGACGACGCCGCCATGTGGCTGGGCTTTGAGCTCTCCGCGGACCGGCGCTACCTGGTGCTGGGCATCGGCTGCTCCGAGTACAGCGAAACCCGGCTGCTCCGCTTCGACGACCCCTCCGGGACCGTCCGGACGGTTATTTCACGCAACGAGCGGGTCCTTTACGAGGCCGAGCCGTTCCTGCTGGAGGGCCCGGACGGGAAGATATCAGAGCGTATCCTCCTCACGCACAACCGCGGCGCCATCAACTCCATGGTCTCGCTGGCGGACCCGGCCGAGCTCGAAAAGCCGCTGGCCCAGCAGACGTGGCAGACCGTCGTCGCACATTCCGACGACGTCCGGGTCAACGGCGCGGGCGTCACCGCCACGCACCTGATCGTGTCCATCCGGAAGGACACCATTGAACGGGTACAGGTGATGGGCCTCGCCGGGCTGGGCACGGCGGCACAAGAATCTCCGGTGGAGCCGGCATTCGACGAGGAGCTCTACACCGCAGGCGTCAGCGGATCAGACTATGAGGCCCCCGTCATCCGGCTGGGCTACACCTCCTACTTCACGCCGTCGCGCGTCTACGACTTCGTCCTGCCCACCCCGGAGCAGCCCGCCGGCGAGCTGCTGCTGCGGAAGGAAAGCCCGGTGCTGGGCGGCTACGACGGCAGCGATTACGTGGCCACCCGCGAATGGGCGACGGCGGCGGACGGCACCCGGATCCCGCTCTCGGTGCTGCGGCACAAGGGCATCAAGCAGGATTCGACGGCGGCGGGCCTGGTGTACGGGTACGGCTCCTACGAGCTGAGCATGGATCCGGGCTTCGGCATTGCGCGCCTTTCGCTGCTGGACCGCGGCGTGGTGTTCGTGATCGCGCACATCCGCGGCGGCGGTGAGCTGGGCCGGCACTGGTACGAGGACGGCAAGAAGCTCACCAAGAAGAACACCTTCACTGACTTCATCGCCGCCACCGACTGGCTGGCCGGCTCGGGCTGGGTGGATCCGGCGCGGATCGCGGCGCTGGGCGGCTCCGCCGGCGGCCTGCTGATGGGGGCGGTGGCGAACATCGCGCCGGAAAAGTACGCCGCCATCGTGGCGCAGGTGCCGTTCGTGGATCCGCTTACCAGCATCCTGGACCCGGACCTGCCGCTGTCCGCCCTCGAGTGGGAGGAATGGGGCAACCCGATCACGGACCCGCAGGTGTACCAGTACATGAAGTCCTACTCCCCCTACGAGAATGTCCGCGAGGTGGCCTACCCGAAAATCGCGGCCGTCACGTCCTTCAACGACACCCGGGTGCTGTACGTGGAGCCGGCCAAGTGGGTGCAGGAGCTGCGGAACCGGACCACCGGATCCGAGCCGATCCTCATGAAAATCGAGATGGACGGCGGGCACGGCG
>NZ_JBNHFD010000109.1:0-10503 GCF_059089865.1 Arthrobacter sp. Y3221157 | reverse complement strand
CGCATGCCTGCCGGCGGCCTTGGCTTGCCTGCTGCTGTTTGTGCCCTCGCTGGCAGGATGCGGCGGAAACGCGGCCCCGCCGGCGGTCTCAGCCAGTCCGGCACCGTCCGCCGAGGCGACCACGGGGGCCCCCTTAGTTTCCCCAGCGCCGCCGGAGACCACCCCGACCCCCGAGGGGCCGGCTGCCGCGCCGCCGCAACACCTGGCATACCCGGCGACGGGAATCGACGTGGTGGTCCACCCCCTTGATCCGAGCGCCGAGGACAGGGAACGGCAGGCCATCATTCCGCCGTCCACCAAGGACGGATACTGGCTCACGCCCTACGGCACCCCCGGTGCCGGGTCCGCCAACACCACCTACATCGTGGGCCACAGCTGGCAGGACCAGGACGCGCCCTTCAACCACCTCAGCACGAAGGCCGCTGCCGGAGACCTTTTGACGGTTACCACCTCAACGGGGCAACTGGCCTACCGCGTGGAATCTGTCACCACCTACGAAAAATCCAGCCTGAAAGACAGCCCCGTTTGGGCCGTCTCGCCCAACACTGTGGTGCTGATCTCCTGTTACACGGACGATCTCTGGGGGACGAACGTGGTGGTCGTTGCAACGCCCGCATAATGAGACGGCTTGACCACCATATGGATGGCTTGGCTACCCTGAAACTATGAGCGCATCCTCCATCGATCTCGCAGTTATCCCCGGCGACGGCATTGGCCCCGAGGTCATTGCCGAGGCAGTCAAAGTCCTGGAAAAAGCTGTTGCTGCAGAAGGGGTGGAGCTCAAGCAGACGCACTACAAGCTCGGCGCTGAACACTGGCTGGCAACGGGGGAGACCCTCCCGGACGAGGTCCTCGTCGACCTGCGGACCCGGGACGCCATCCTCTTCGGTGCAGTAGGTGCGGCCCCCGGCGATACCCGCATCCCGTCAGGCATCATCGAGCGTGAGATGCTGCTGAAGCTCCGCTTCAGCCTGGACCACTACGTCAACCTGAGGCCGTCGCGGCTGTACGGAACCGTGGGCAGCCCGCTGGCCAACCCCGGCCCCATCGACTTCATTGTTGTCCGTGAAGGAACCGAGGGCCCCTATGTGGGCAACGGCGGCAGCCTCCGGGCCGGCACCCCGCACGAGGTTGCCACCGAAGTGTCCCTGAACACCGCCCACGGCGTAGAGCGCGTGGTGCGGGACGCCTTCCGCCGCGCCAGTGCACGGGAGCGCAAGCACGTCACCCTGGTCCACAAGCACAATGTCCTGGTCTACGCAGGTCACCTCTGGAAGCGGACCGTGGAGACAGTCGCGGCGGAGTTCCCGGAGGTCACGCACGACTACCTGCACGTGGATGCAGCCACCATTTTTATGGTCACGGACCCGTCCCGCTTTGACGTGATCGTCACAGACAACCTCTTCGGCGACATCCTGACAGACCTTGCTGCCGCCGTCACCGGGGGCATCGGGCTGGCGGCATCCGGCAACATCAACATGGACCGTACCGCCCCGTCCATGTTCGAACCGGTCCACGGCTCCGCTCCGGACATCGCCGGCCAGGGCAAGGCAGACCCCACCGCCGCCATCCTTTCCGCCGCCCTTCTCCTGGACCACCTCGGCTACACCACAGCGGCCCGCAGGATCGAAGCGGCAGTGGTTGCCGACGTCGAAAAGCGCGACGGCGGCGCCCGCAGCACCAGTGCGATCGGCGACGCGATCGCGGCCGGGCTCTGACACCGCGCCGAGGCCTCCGGCATCGGGCGTAAGCTTGTCTCGAATCACCAAATGCCGCCCTTCCGTTCAGCGCTGAACCCGGGCGGCCGATCGTGGAGGAACCATGACCCAGACTGCCCACGGCGTCGAATTCAGCCAGCAGCTTTCGGCCAACCCGAAGTCTGCTGAAGAGCGTGCAGCCATCCTGGCGAACCCGGGATTCGGCAACCACTTCACCGACCACACCGCCATCGTTGACTACAGCGTCGATGAGAACGGTAAAGGTGGCTGGCACAACCCCCGGGTGGAGGCCTACGGGCCGATTTCCCTGGACCCGTCCGCCGCCGTGCTGCATTACGGGCAGGAAATTTTCGAGGGGCTCAAGGCCTACCGCCACGCGGACGGCTCGGTGTGGACTTTCCGTCCGGAAGCCAACGCCGCCCGCCTCAACAAGTCGGCCCGGCGGCTGGCACTGCCCGAACTGCCTGCCGAATACTTCCTCGGCGCCATCCGCGAACTGGTGGCCGTGGACAAGGAATGGGTTCCTGACGGCGACGGGGAGTCCCTGTACCTGCGGCCGTTCATGATCGCAACCGAGGCATTCCTTGGCGTCCGGGCCGCGCGCGAAGTCTCCTTCCGCGTCATCGCCTCACCGGCAGGCAACTACTTCGGCGGCGAGCTCAAGCCGGTGTCCATCTGGATTTCCCGCGAGTACGCGCGGGCCGGCCGCGGCGGCACCGGCGCGGCCAAGTGCGGCGGCAACTACGCTGCCTCGCTCATCGCACAGCAGGAAGCCGAAGCCAATGGCTGCAAGCAGGTCCTGTTCCTCGACCAGTTCAATGACAACGCGGTGGAAGAGCTGGGCGGCATGAACGTGTTCTTCGTCATGAAGGACGGCTCGCTGGCCACCCCGGCACTCACCGGCACCATCCTGGAAGGCGTCACCCGGATGTCCGTCATCCAGGTGGCCAAGGACATGGGCCGGGAAGTCGCCGAGCGCAAGATCACCCTGGATGAGTGGCGCGACGGCGTTGCCTCCGGTGACATCACAGAGGTCTTTGCCTGCGGTACTGCCGCCGTCATCACCCCCATCGGAGTCCTCAAGGACGCCACCGAATTCATCGGATCCGAGGACGCCAAGGCGGGGGAGACCACCATGGCCATCCGTGAGCGGCTGCTCGGCATCCAGACCGGGACGTCCCCGGACACCCACGGCTGGCTGACTCGCCTGGCCTGAGCCGGGCCAGGTCCCGCCATTCAAGGGTCCAGAGAACCACGACGGCGCCTGCCGGGCTTCTGCCCGGCGGGCGCCGTTCCGCTTGCATCACTTGCTGCAGCAGCGCGTTCCAGGAGTGACTCCAACTCCCGGACGACGGCTTCGCGCGAGGCAACGAGTGGATCTACTGGTGGTCAACCCGGACACCCGGCCGTTCTATTCCGGGTGCAAGGCGGCGATGGTCCGGCGGCGGATGCAAAGATGGGACGGTGACGTCCGCTTCCCGGCCCATCCTGCAGCGCAGCTCCGCCCTGACCCAGTACATCCTGGCCCCCAATCCCGGGCCCATGAGCCTCGAGGGGACCAACTCCTACGTGCTGCGCGCCACCGGCTATTCCCGTGCAGTCGTGGTGGACCCGGGCCCGCTCGACGAGGGCCACCTGCGCGCGCTGGCTGCCGGCCCGGTGGAACTCATCCTCGTTACCCACCGCCATGCGGACCATACGGCAGGATCTGCCCGCCTGCATGACCTGACGGGAGCCCCCGTCCGTGCCGCTGATCCGGTGCATTGCCACGGCGGCGGAGAACCCCTGGACGGAGGGGTGATCCACGCTGGCGGGCTGGAGATTCACGTGCTGCCCACGCCCGGCCATACGTCCGATTCTCTGTGTTTCCATCTTCCGGAGGACGGCCCCCAGGGTTCCGTGCTGACCGGCGACACCATCCTGGGCAGGGGTACCACCATGCTGGACTTCCCGGACGGCACGCTGGGGGACTACCTCAGCACTTTGGACAGGCTTGAGGCGTTGGGGCCGGCCACGGTCCTCCCGGCACACGGGCCCATACTGCCTTCCGTGGAGTCGATTGCCCGGGATTACCGCCTGCACCGGCAGGAGCGGCTCGGCCAGATCCGTGCGGCGCTGGAACAACTCGGCCGGGATGCCACGGCAGGAGAAGTGGCTGACGTGGTTTATGCCGACGTCGTCCCCTCCGTCCGGAAGGCTGCCGAAATGTCAGTCGCCGCCCAGTTGCACTACCTGCGCGGTGAAGGAAGCGGCCAGGCCCGAACGGTAGGGTAGGACCCATGCGTATTGCCAGGTTTGTTGTCGATTCTGATCCCCTTTACGGTGTTGTTGAAGGTGAACCGGGCAGTGAGGAAATCACTGTCATCCATGGTGACCCCTTCTTCAACGGTGTTGAGCGCACCTCCGTCCGCCACAAGCTGGAGGACGTCCGGCTGCTGGCCCCAATCATCCCCCGCAGCAAGGTCATCGGCGTGGGGCGCAACTACGTGGAGCACGCGCGCGAACTTGGCAATGAGGTGCCTGCGCAGCCGCTCCTTTTCCTCAAGCCCAACACAGCCGTTGTGGGCCCCAACGATCCCGTCGTGCTGCCGGAATTTTCCGAGGAGGTGTCCTTCGAGGCGGAACTCTGCGTGGTGGTCGGCCGGATCTGCAAGGACGTCCCGGAGGACCGCGTGGACGACGTCATCTTCGGCTACACCTGCGGGAACGACCTCACCGCCCGCGACGTCCAGAAGACCGACCTGCAATGGACCCGGGCCAAAGGCTTTGACACCTCGGCGCCGCTGGGCCCGTGGATCGAGACTGACCTCGATACCGAGGACCTGCAGATCCAGGGGCGGCTGAACGGCGAGGTGCGCCAGGACGGCAGCACCAGCCAGATGATCCGGGGCGTGCGGGAACTGGTCTCCGTGGTCTCACAGGCCTTCACCCTCCTGCCCGGAGACGTCATCATGACCGGAACACCTGCCGGTGTGGGCCTGGTGAATCCTGGCGACCGCTTTGAGGTGGAGATTGAGGGAATCGGACGCCTGTCCAATCCGATCGTCCGCCGCTGACACCAGCGGACAGCCGCCGCCGGCAGCTGCCGCTGCCCGCGCAGGGCGGCGGCAGCAGACGGTAAAGTTGGAGCCACTATGACTACTCCTTCTGCGTCCCCTGCTGCCTCCCTGCCATCCGTTTCAGCCGATACACCCGTGCGCGTCCGGTTTTGCCCCTCTCCCACCGGCACCCCGCACGTCGGCCTGATCCGGACTGCGCTCTTCAACTGGGCCCATGCCAAGCACACCAAGGGAACGTTCGTCTTCCGCATCGAGGACACCGATGCCGCACGCGACTCGGAGGAAAGCTACCAGCAACTGCTGGAAGCGCTGAAGTGGCTGGGCATCACCTGGGAAGAAGGCGTGGAAGTCGGCGGCCCGCACGAACCGTACCGGCAGTCGGAGCGCCTTGACCTCTACAAGGACGTCGTAGCCAAGCTGATCGCGGGCGGCTACGCCTACGAGTGCTACTCGTCCCCCGAGGAAGTGGAGGCACGCCACCGCGCCGCGGGCCGCGATCCCAAGCTCGGCTACGACAACTTTGACCGCGAGCTCACCGAGGAGCAGGTGGCAGCGTTCAAGGCGGAAGGCCGCCAGCCCGTGCTGCGGGTGCGGATGCCCGACGAGGACGTCACCTTCACCGACCTGGTGCGCGGCGAAATCACGTTCAAAGCCGGCAGCATCCCGGACTACGTCATCGTCCGCGCCGACGGTTCGCCCCTGTACACCCTGGTGAATCCGGTCGACGATGCACTCATGGGCATCACCCACGTGCTGCGCGGGGAGGACCTGCTCTCGTCCACGCCCCGGCAGGTAGTCCTCATCCGGGCCCTGATGGACATCGGCGTGGCCAGCTACATGCCGGAGTTCGGCCACCTGCCATACGTCATGGGTGAAGGCAACAAGAAGCTGTCCAAGCGGGACCCGCAGTCAAACCTTTTCCTCCTGCGCGACCGGGGCTTCATTCCCGAAGGCCTCCTCAACTACCTCTCGCTGCTGGGCTGGAGCCTGTCCGCAGACGAGGACATTTTCACGGTGGACCAGCTCATCGAGCACTTTGACGTGCACGACGTCCTTGCCAACCCGGCACGCTTCGACATCAAGAAGGCCGAAGCCATCAACGGCACCCACATCCGGATGCTGGCCCCCGAAGACTTCCGGGACCGGCTGGTGCCCTACCTGCGGAACGCAGGATACCTGGGGGAGCAGCTCACGGAGCGGCAGGAGGAAATCCTCACCGAAGCGGCGCCCCTGATCCAGGAACGCATTGCCCTGCTGGGCGAGGCGCCGGACATGCTCGGGTTCCTGTTCAAGGATGATGACGCCATTGACATTGCCGATGACGCCCGCAAGGGACTGCCGCAGAACCTCGAGGAAGTCCTGGACGCAGCCATCGCCGCGCTCGAGCCGGTGGAAGACTGGACGCCGGACAATATCCAGGCCGCGCTCAAGCAGGCGCTCGTGGAGGACCTCGGCATCAAGCCGCGCCTGGCCTTCGGCCCGGTCCGCACCGCCGTGTCCGGCCGGAGGATCTCGCCCCCATTGTTCGAATCCATGGTGATCCTGGGCAAGGAATCCTCCCTGCGCCGGCTCCGGGCCTTCCGCGGCTGATGACTGCTCCCGGCAAGGCGCGCAGCGGCGTCCTGGAGACACCCTTCGGGGCGGTCCGCGGTGTTCTCTTCGACATCGACGACACCCTGGTGGACCTCGAATACTCGATGACCACTGCCTTGCGGGAGGTCAGCGAACACCTCCTGCCCGGCCTGGACCAGGCCGGGTGGGACCGGTTCGGGCGCATCTTCACGCACGAGACCACGCACTACTACGACCAGTACCTCGCGGGGGAAGTGACGTTCAACGAACAGCGACTGCTCCGCGGCCGCGCGGCGCTGGGGCACTTCGGGGTGGAACTGGCGGACGGCGAGGAATCGCACCGGTGGCTCAACGCCTACATGGAGCGCCAGCCTGCCTACGTCAAGCCTTTTCCGGACGTCCTGCCGCTGCTGGACGTCCTGGACGGCGCAGGCATCCCTTACGGCGCCGTCAGCAACAACGTCCACGACTACCAGCGGGCCAAGCTGGACAGGGCGGGACTGGAACGTATTTCACACCTGGTGGGCACGGACACGCTCGGCGTCGCCAAACCCAATCCGGCGATCTACCTCGAGGGCGTACGGCTGCTGGGTACTGCCGCCTCCGAAACGCTCTACGTGGGTGACAACCGGCTGCTGGATGCGGAAGGCTCGACGACCGCCGGCCTGCTGGGCGTATGGCTGAACCGGACAGGCGAGCCGCTAACAGGGTTCGACGGCCACGTGGTTGCCTCCCTGGACGGGCTGGTAAGGCACGTCACACCCGGCCGATTTGTGCGAGCTGAAAGTCTCGGGTAGAGTATTTTCTCGTGCTGAGGCGCACGGAGCGGGGCAAAAGCCCTGAAGACCGGCCCGAAAGTGCCATTGGGATATGGTGTAATTGGCAACACTACGGTTTCTGGTACCGTCATTCTAGGTTCGAGTCCTGGTATCCCAGCTCTGGTTTGAGCGCCGGTTTCCCGGCCTCGGGACAGAACAGTTTCAAACGGTCCGCCGATTTGGAACACGAGCGAAGTGTGTGAAACAATCACTGAGCTTGACCAGCGGAAACGCTGGCAGGAAGTACACGGCCCCATCGTATAGCGGCCTAGTACGCCGCCCTCTCACGGCGGTAACGCGGGTTCGAATCCCGCTGGGGTCACCATCGAAATGGTCCCGGGCAGAAGCCCGGGACCATTTTTCTTTATCCGGCTTGATCCCTGCCGGCCGGACAATTCCCCGGGCAATGCCAGGTGGACCTGACCATCCACAGGGGAGTCCCGCCGTCGGGTCGCCGCCTATTGAACCGCGTGAGCTGGCATGATGTTGCTGTGACCTCCCGGAACGAGCACGATGATGCAGGCCAGCCGGCGCAGACCGCCGAGGCGGTGGCGCTGCTGGAAAATGTGCGGAGCGCGCTTGCGGAGGTGAGCCTGCCGCTGGCGCTTCCCGGTGCTGATCTGGCCCGGCGTGAGGCGGCCGGTGCCGCCAGCCAGCTGGATGACTACATCCTTCCCCGGTACCGCAGCCTGGATGCTCCGCTGCTGGCCGTCGTCGGCGGCTCCACGGGCGCCGGAAAGTCGACGCTGGTGAATGCGCTCGTGGGCCATCCGGTGACCCGTGCCGGCGCCATCCGGCCCACTACGCGCCAGCCCATCCTGCTGCACAACCCGGCGGAGGCGGACTGGTTCGAAGGTCAGCGTGTCCTTCCTGGCCTCAGCCGGATCCGCGGCGCCCTCGCCGGGCAGGTTCCCGCCGGCCAGGCAATGGAAACCCCCGGGACCGCGCCGTCGTCGTCGCTCGTCCTGCTGGCGGATCCCGCCGTTCCTGCCGGGATCGCCCTGCTGGACGCCCCGGACGTCGATTCCATCGCCGATGAGAACAGGAGGCTGGCAGGGCAGCTGCTGGCGGCGGCAGACCTTTGGATCTTCGTCACCACCGCCAACCGCTACGCCGACGCCGTTCCCTGGAAGCTGCTGCTGGACGCGGCCGCCAGGGACATCATGGTGGCCGTGGTGCTGGACCGGGTTCCGCCGGGGGCGGAGGCTGAAGTCAGCGGGGACCTCCGGGTGCTCCTGGACAGGGAAGGCCTGGGCGGTGCGCAGCTGTTCATCATTCCGGAGACCACACTGGATTCAAGAGGCATGCTGCCGGCAGCAGCTGTCCGTCCGTTAGCCACATGGCTGCAGAACCTCGCAGCGGACGCCGCCGGCCGCTCGGACGTCGCCCGGCGGACCCTCAACGGGGCGGTCCGGGCACTGGCCGGCAAGGTTTCCGCAATTGCCCTGGCGGCGGCAGAGCAGCGGCGCGCAGCCGGCAGCCTGGAGTCGGACGCCGTGTCGGCCTACCGGGACGCAGCGGAGCGAATTATGGACGCCACCCGGGACGGCGCGCTCCTGCGCGGTGAAGTACTCGCGCGGTGGCAGGACTTCGTTGGTACGGGCGAGTTCTTCCGGGCCCTGGAGCAGAACGTCGGACGCTTCCGGGACCGGCTCGGTGCCTTCTTCCGGGGCGAACCGCCCCCCGCCGTCCGGGTGGAGGCCGCCATCGAGACAGGCCTGCAGGCCGTCATCCTGGACGAGGCAGCCAACGCCGCCGAGGAGACCGACCAGCGCTGGCGGTCCGATCCGGCCGGGCGCCAACTGCTGGGGACCGACGATCTGTCAGGTACTGCTCCGGGCTTCGCCGACCGGGCCGCTGCCGAAATCCGTGCCTGGCAGGAGGCGCTCATGGAGCTCATCCGGACAGAGGGCCAAGGCAAGCGGACCCAGGCACGCTGGCTGTCCTTCGGCATCAACGGCCTCGGCGCCGCGCTGATGATCGTGGTTTTCTCGATGACCGCTGGCCTGACAGGCCTGGAAGTCGGTGTTGCCGGCGGTACTGCCGTGGTGGGCCAGCGGCTGCTGGAAGCGGTGTTCGGCGAGGATGCAGTACGCCGGATGGCCGAAAAGGCGCGGGAGGACCTCGCGGTCCGGTGCCGGCGGCTTCTCGATGAAGAGCAGCAGAAATTCCTTGACCGGCTGCCGGAAAGCGTTGAAGGCACTGAAGGCGTCCTTGCGGCACAGTCCAATGCCCTGGTCCGGCTGGCAGGCAGCGCGTGAGCCGCCACAGCGCGGCCAGGGAGGCTTCCCGGCTGGACGGCCGGCTCCAGGCGCTCGACGACGCCCGCGGCCTCGGCGAAGGCGTCCTTCCCGACCAGGCGCTGCAGGAAGTGGTGGCTGTCCTGGACAGGGCCAGTTCCCGCCGGTCACTGTCCGCAGACCACACTGTGGTGGGCTTCTTTGGTGCCACGGGCAGCGGCAAATCCTCCTTGTTCAACGCGGTCAGCGGCGCAGAAATTGCGACGGCGGCGGCCCGCCGCCCCACAACATCGGAACCTCTGGCCGGGGTCTGGGGAGCGGACGGCAGCGGGCCGCTCCTTGACTGGCTCGAAGTCCGCAACCGGCACCACGCGGCCGCCGTGGACGGCTTCGCGGATGAGGAGACAGGGCTGATCCTTCTGGATCTGCCCGATTTCGACTCCACCCGGGAAGCCAACCGTGAGGTGGTACAGCGGATGGTAGGCCTGGTTGACGTCCTGGTGTGGGTCCTGGACCCGCAAAAGTATGCCGACGCGGCAGTCCATCACGGCTTCCTCGCGCCGCTCGCCTCCCACGGGGCGGTGACCCTCGTGGTGCTGAACCAGGTTGACCGGCTGCCAGTGCCGGACGTGGAACCGGTGCTCCAATCCCTCCGCGCCATCCTGGCGGGCGACGGCCTCGGCCAGGTGAAGGTGCTGTCCACGTCCGCGGTGACGGGTGCCGGCATCGATACCTTGCGGGCGGCCATCCGGTCCGTTGCCGTCCAGCGCAGGGCCCAGTCGCAGCGGTTGGCTGCAGATGTGTCCAAGGCAGGCCGGGAACTGGGGGCAACGTCAGGGGACGGGGAAGCCGCCGGGGTTGCCCCTGGGGCAAAAGCCAGGCTTGCCGATGAACTGGCAGTCGCGGCGAACGTGCCTGTTGTAGTAAGCGCCGTTTCCCGGTCCTACCGGCTGGAAGCGGCGCGGCGGACCGGCTGGCCCGTCACCCGGTGGCTTTCCAGGTTCCGTCCGGACCCCCTGCGCCGGCTCAATCTCCGCAGCAGCACGCCGGCCGAGCTGAACCGTACGTCACTGCCGTCCGCCGGTGCCCCGGAGCG
>NZ_JBNHFD010000108.1:0-11376 GCF_059089865.1 Arthrobacter sp. Y3221157 | reverse complement strand
AAGTGGGCAGATCTCATGGCCACCGATGGGCAGTTCTACTGGCCGTCAGTGGGCACTTTCGTGGCCGCCTACGGGCAGTTTTTCATGGCCGCTAACATCAGACACAGTCGCGCTCAAAAGCCTCTACAAACAAATTGAAAGAAGAAGCCTCAGAATGATTTTGTCGACAGTGACGAATGAAGTACTTCCGGACGTATCTCCTGCCGCATTTCCCCGGATCTTCGAAGCAATCAGCGTCGAAGGGATCAAAGACATCGAAATCCGGGTGGTGGAAGGGAAGCGTTTCCCCCTCGTCGACCCGGATGCATGGGAACGCCTGAAGTCAGCGGCGCGTAACCACGGAGTCGCCTTTTCCGCTGTATCCCCCGGCCTCTTCCGAGCACCCCTCAACAGTGAGCTGATGTCGCTGCATCTCAACGGGTTGTTGGACATGAGCCTTGATCTAGCGGCACGCCTGGAAATTGACAAGATCATCGTATTCGCTGCAACTAGGAGCCCGGAGGACACCGAGGAACACCAGCAAAAAGTCATCGACATTCTGGGTGAGGCTGCAGACCGGGCGGGCAAGCGAGGGTTCTCCGTCCAGCTCGAGAACATCCCCGGTTCCTGGGCGGACACCGGCGAGAACTGCCTCGCCCTGCTCAAAGGCGTAGGCCGGGACAACTTCGGCTACGTATGGGACACCGGCAACCTCTACGAAGCCGAGCAGAAGCACTTCCGCGACAGCTACGAAATCCTGAAGCCATACATCAGGAACGTCCACCTCAAGGACGGCCAGTTCATCGACGGGGTCATGACCTGGCAACACTTCGGCACCGGCGTCACTGACATCGCCGGACAGGTCACCGCCCTCAAAGCCGACGGCTACCAAGGAAAACTCACGTTGGAAGCTGCATGTCAGCCCCACATGGAAGAGGACTTTTATGCCTCCGTTCGGTATCTGAAATCTGTCCTCTAGCTCAGGGATACAAAACAGCAAGAATCTGACCGGGTCCAACCGCACGGCCCGGCCATCCGGGGTTTTCGATACCACCACGCGGGGTCCGCGGTGTCTTATTGTTTGCTCCTGAAACCTGTCGGGGGAAGACATCCGGATCCTGCCTCTGACCTGACGATCCTGAACGGGAGCTTGGGAAAACAGCTGCCTGAAGGGCGGCACCTATCCGCAGCAAGTTTCGTCGACGCCCTCCGAAGGCCAAATGTTTCGCTCCCATGGTGACCTCAAGAACCGGGCCGACAATTTTGACCGGCGGCTGGTTGATGACTGCAAGCTGCTGGTTGGCATGGACGCCGCCGTAACGACAGCGGCAAGATAAGTGACAGGGAGTCCGTTGAAGTAGTCAGGCACGACGGGTCGAACCCCTGGCTGAAAAAGCCGGGTTTTGAAGGCTGGTGGAAAAACTTCCAGGGCGCATCATCGAAATTGTTGCCGACTCCAAGTAACCGAGCGGGCCACTGTGAAACAGGGTTGTCCGGCGGTGATCACTGAACTATGACCACTGCCGGTCAATCCGGGGCTTGCTCGCGTTGCTATCGTTTGGCTTGCCGTTGACGGTTGCAGCGGAACCCTAGAAGGAGACCCGGCCCCTGTATCTGGCCAGTTTCCCCTCTGTTACAGGCAGCTTCTCAGATCTACACTTGCTTGAACTCAGCAATCGCAGGGATAAAGGAGAAAGTCATGGCGGTCATCGAACTAGTCCGAGAAGGAATGCACGTCGTGGCTGCGGATGGGAAAAAAGTCGGCAAGGTCGAGGCCCTGAAGATGGGTGATCCGGAGGCAGTAACTGCCGAGGGTCAAACGAGCCCCGAAACAGGGGCCCTCGTCAACACCGGAATCGCTGCTTTTGCTGCTACGTCAAAGTTGCCTCACCACATCGTCGAGAGGTTGCTGCGGGTCGGCTATGTGAAAGTTGACAGGTCCGGCTTTCTGGCCGGTCACGCATACTTTGCATCGGATGAGCTGGACCGGGTCGAGGGCGATACAGTTTGGCTCAAAGAAGGCCAAAGCGTGGAGGGGCAATTCGAACTTAAGGCACCCCCGCCGATTGTGATGGAGTGAAGACCTAGGTTCTGATTCCAGCCCGGCCAGCCATTGCGAAGACCCATGACCCCCTAAAGCGCACGAAGCCCGCGCCGGTGGGAGGAGCCGCAGATCAAAGTCCTTAAACGTGATGGTCCCGCCTTCAGCGGGACCATCACGTTTCCATACGGGCCAGAATTTTAGAGTGTCGAGTCAGCCTTTATAACCTGCGGTTCCAGGGAAAGGCCGAAGTGGACCGGGTATATAGGGTTTCCCGTGTCAGAGGGAACGTCTTCCCGCGATGCACGTACGGCGTCCATAGACCGAGGAATTTCCACCGGGAGTTTACCCATCGGCAGGATGTCGCCGGAAAGAGCCGCGAGTACGGCACGGTCTGAGCTGCCGTACTCTACCGCGAGGGCGGTCACGAAGGGTACCAGCGGGGTGAGGATCGCCGGTCGGTCGAGGTTGACGATGACGATGAGTGGGCAGTGGTCGGCGATGCGGCGAAGCCTGTGGACCAACCCGGGCGGGAATTCCAAGGATCCCTGGTGGAACCATGCTTCCAGAAACAAATCGCTTCGGGTCTCAAACGGGGCGCCCAGCCTGATGATGGCGAGGTCCGCGTTCTCCGGCGAATCCGCGGGTTGGCCCCAGTCCGAAATGACGTCATTTTTAATGTTTTCGGTGTAGATCGCAGAGTTCTTCAACGATGGAGCGAGAGGCAGGAGGGGTTTGCCCTGGTGTTCCTTGTTCTCCAAGATCGTCAGCGATGCCGCTTGGGCATTGAAGCCGTGGGCCTGAAAATCCTTGCGTCCGACAAGGGCTTCTGCAGCATCCTCGTCGACGAAAGGATTATCGAAGAGTCCTAGACGGAACTTCACGAGCAGGAGACGCCGGACAGACTTGTTGATACGGGCTTCCGTGACGCGGCCTTCGGCGAGGAGTTGGAGGAGAAGTTCAACGCATTCTTCTCCGCCGAACTGATCGGCTCCGGCGTCGAGGATCTTTTCCATTCGCTCTTTGGGCGTCAGATGCTCGACGCCCCATGCACGTGCGGGAAGGACCTGGTCGCCGACGTAGTTGTCGTTGACGAGTTCCCAGTCTGTGACGACGACGCCGTCGTACCCGAGTTCACCTCGGAGCAGGTCAGTAATGATCTGCTTATTGAAGCCGAAGCCGACTTCCTCGATCTCTTCACCGTTGCGTACCAGGCTCTGGGGCATGCCGTAGTACGGCATCATTCCAGCGCTGCCGCATTCAATAGCTGTGATAAATGGGCGAAGGTGGTATTCGAACATGCCGCCCGGGTAGACCTGTTCGCGGCCGTATGGGAAGTGTGCGTCCTCCCCGTCCTTTTGGGGACCCCCACCAGGGAAGTGCTTCGTCGTGCATGCAACACTGTCAGGTCCGAGCACGTCGCCTTGGAAACCCTGGATGTAAGCGGCGGTGAACTCTGCGACCCTGTCGGCATCATGGCCGAGGCTCTGCGCCTGGCGGCCCCACCGTGGTTCTGTCGCAAGGTCAATTTGAGGATGCAGTGCTGCGCGGATGCCTACCGCGCGGTATTCCTGCCGGGCCACCTCGGCAAAAGTGCGAATTGCGTCCACGTCATTCAGTGCGGCGAGTCCGAGCGCTTCCGGCCACTGTGAGAAAGGGCCAGCCGGGAATCCCACGCCGGCATTGTCGACGAAGGCGTGCCGCGGGTCCGTGCTGATGGTGACAGGGACACCATGTGGGGTCGTTTCGGCGAGCTTTTGCAGCGCGTTGTTCCACCGGGCGGCTTCACGTGCTGTGCGGATCTGGTGCACGTTGAAATGCGTCATGTATTTGCCGGTGATCACGTCTGTTGTGGGGGATTTCGAAATAAATCCGGGCTTTTCAAGCAGGTCACCGTCGGGGCCGATTTCGATGACGGTCTGAAACATCAGCCCGACCTTCTCTTCCAGGGTGAGCCGCTTAAGGAGATCTTCGGTCCGCTCCTCGGGTGTGAGACGTGGATCCTCGTACGGTTCCATGACGCCGTTGTGGTTGAGGTCGCGGAAGCTGGTGCCGTCAGGGGCAGTGAGGGTGCGAAGGGACATTGGTTTCTTTCGAAGTAGGAATATTTGTGGTTAGTCGATCCGGCAATCGCGGCGGCTTTTATCAAGCAACCAGGAAACAGGAGAGGACTCAGGCTTCGTGGCAATTATTGGGGTGCTCTGTTCATTCGCTGCTCGTTTTGTGGGCACGGTACTCGAACCTAGTGAGTCGCACTGCGTCGCGGTCAGCGCGGACTCCGACCACGCGGCCAGTGAAACCACCGGCTACCTCCGATGACAGGTAGCGGCCATCCAACCGTGCCAGTTCGACTGGCTCTCCGTGTTCGATGTAGCCCAGCGCTACGAGGTCCGGTCCACTGGGGGCACCGGGGTGGGCGCGTTCTGCCTCGTATGTTCGAATGTAGAGCACCCCGCTGCCGGTGGCGGGTGCGGATGCTACTTCGGCGGCAAGGGGCCCGATACTCGCGGTGACCGTTACAGCGCCGTTGTCAGTCGAGACCGTGTACCGGTGCTCGTCGTCGATTCCAAGAACGAGACTGGCTGCACCGTTGTCCGCCAGGTCAAAGGAGGCAGTTGCTGTCCACTGCTCGTCGCGCGGACGGGCTGCGAGCATTGCGCGGGGGTCGGAGGCTGGTTCGATAATGAGCCCCCCAGCCTTTGCACGTCGTGTGAACTCCGCGGCTGGTTCGCGTGGTGAGATCCAGCGCGGATCCAACACCTGCTGGTCAAAGGTGTCAGTGAAGGAGTGGTCCACGATAGGAACCTCGTAGTGCTCGTCCTGTACGACGGGCCAGTCACCTACCCATTCGATGCCGGCAAGGAAGCTCTCCCGGCCATTGACATGAAATCCTGCCCCACCTCCACGCGGCCGCGTGCCCAGGTAAGCCATTGCCCATTGGCCGTCGGGAAGTTCGACGAAATCCGCGTGACCAGTGCTTTGCACCGGGTGATCGAGCCCGCTGTGGGTGAGGATCGGGTTGTGGGGGCATCCTTCGAATGGACCCTCCACCGTGCGGGAGCGTGAAATGC
Organism: Arthrobacter sp. Y3221157; assembly: GCF_059089865.1. Classification (NCBI taxonomy): domain Bacteria; kingdom Bacillati; phylum Actinomycetota; class Actinomycetes; order Micrococcales; family Micrococcaceae; genus Arthrobacter; species Arthrobacter sp. Y3221157. The sequence continues at coordinate 6,285 of NZ_JBNHFD010000108.1, read as the reverse complement.
TGACTGCGTGGCCGTGTTCAGTCCCTCCTTCCGCGATGACCATGTACCACCAGTCATTGCGGCGGAAGATGTGAGGCGCCTCAGGACTTGCCAGACCCGTCCCGGACCACAGTTGTTTAATTGGCCCCGTGAACGTTCCGGCGTCCAGGTCCACCGGCGCCTGGACGATACCGAAGCAGGACGGGTCGAACGAAGTCCAGGTGACGAAGGATCGTCCCTGATCGTCCCACACCAGGTCGGGATCGATGCCGATGGTGCCGCTGATATGGACAGGATCGGACCATGGGCCTTCGGGGGAATCGGCTGAGACGACGATGTGGCCGCGCAGCATCTCGGCTTGGTTCGTTGTGATCAGGTAAAACCTACCGTTGTGATAACGCAGGGTCGGCGCGCAAATTCCTGCCGAGGCTGGACTGGTGCGGACGTTCAGCTGGTTCTCGCGGGTGAGTGCGTTGCCGATCTGCCGCCACCTGAGCAAATCAGTGCTGTGGAAGAGCGGTACGCCCGGAAAATACTCGAACGAAGACGCCGCAAGGTAGTAGTCAGCGCCCACCCGGCACAGGGACGGGTCAGGAAAGAAGCCAGCGACGATGGGGGTGAAAGGGGATGCTGTAGAGCCTTCGACGGGTTCCGCCGCCGGGCTAACGTCACTTGAGGGCCCGGGCCTGTCGGTATCTGTCGTGGGTTTCATTGGTTCTCCTTGAAATCTGGTTCGTCATGACGGTGGGCTCGTGACCGCAGGACCGGCTGGCTCCAACTATGGTGGAGGCCTTCGGTGGTGTTATGGCGGGCAAGTTCCTGAGCCTGGCTTCATGACCGGACGGGTGTGGAACGAAGCGTGTGACGTCCTGACGTTACGGACTGACGCGGAACGGATGGCAGATCGATATCTGCCGTCACACCCTCAGGGACGCTGACTGTGAGTTCTATTTCGCCGTCCGGGGCGAGCCGCCATTCGCTACTGATGGTTCCATAGGTAGTTGTCAGGCTGGTCTTTGCCCACTCAATTCCTGGTCCCGGTTTGGGGGCGAAGAGAATTCTTGCGTATCCCGGTTCCAGGGGGCGGATGCCTCCGACTACTTTGTGGAGCCAGTCTGCGACGGCACCGAGGGCGTAGTGGTTGAAGCTGGTCATCTCGCCGGGGTTGATGGTGCCATCGGGGAGCATCGAGTCCCAGCGCTCCCACACTGTGGTGGCTCCCATGGTTACCGGGTACAGCCAAGACGGGCATTGTTCCTCCAGGAGCAGCTTGTATGCGTCCTCGACGTGCCCAGATTCCGAAAGTGCCCACGTGATAAATGGTGTCCCTGCGAAACCTGTGGACACCCTGTAGCTGCTTTTGGCCACGAGCTCTGCCAAACGGTCCCCTGCAAAGGCCCGTTTTTCTTCGCTGTCGAGGACCTTGAAGGCAAGGGCGAGAGCATAGACGGTGGTGCAGTCGCTGAGAACAGTTCCGTCGGCGGCGACATAGTGCTCATTGAACGCGGCACGCGTCCGTTCGGCTAAACCGCTGAAATGTTCTGCGTCGCTGGTGCGGCCAAGGAGAGACGCGGTCTGCGCCACGATATTGGCCGTCCTGTAGAGACAGGCTGTCGCGACAACGCCTTTGTCGGCCTTCGATACCCATGGCTGGTCGGCCGGGCCATCCGGGTCAAGCCAATCACCGAACTGGAATCCCTGATCCCACAAATAGGTGGGGGAGAGGAGCCCTTCCACCCGGCTGATGTGCGCGGTCATGGATTCGTACTGCCGTTCCAGCACGGCTTTGTCCGCATACGCTTCCCATAACGCCCACGGGACCCAAACCGCGGCATCTCCCCACACTGCAGTTGATTCCGGCGCAGGGAAGTACGGTGGTCGTTCTTCGTACTTCAGGACGTCCGGGACAGTGAAGGGTACGATGCCGTCCGCGGCCTTCTGTTCGGCGGCCACGTCCAGCAGCCAGTCCTGCAGGAAGTCCTTTACGTTGAAGAGGAACGCGGCCGTTGGCGCGAAGACGGAGATGTCCCCGGTCCAGCCGAGGCGTTCATTGCGCTGCGGGCAATCAGTGGGCAGGTCGAGGAAATTTCCTTTCAGCCCCCACACGACGTTCTGGTGCAGCTTGTTCACCAGGGCGTTGGAGCACTCGAACCATCCTGTCCGGTCCAGTGCGGTATGGACGACGACTGCCTCCAGTGAATCCTGCGTCAGCTCCCCGGGCCACCCGGTTACCTCGGCGTAACGGAAGCCGTGGAACGTCTTGGTCGGTTCGAAGAAGTCGTGGCCTCCGGAGAGGGTCATTGTGTCGGTGGCAAGTGCTGACCGGAGTGGGCGTGTGCCCAACTCTCCGTGCTCCAGTACTTCCGCGTGCCGCAGGGTGATGACGGAACCGGCCTCGCCCTGGACAGTGAAGCGGAGCCAGCCGACGATGTTCTGGCCAAAATCGATCAGTGTTTTGCCAGTGGGTGAGGTGAAAATGCGCGCCGGTTTCAGGACTTCGTGTCGCACCACGGGGGCACTGACCGGTTCGGCCAGTCGGGAGAAGTCAAGGTCGACCACGTGCACTCCGGCCCAGGAGGATGTCTCGTGACCCGGTTCTGCCCATGCTTTATCAATGCTGCGGGCGTCGATGGCCTGACCGTTATAGAGATCATTGGCTGTTATGCCGGATGGTCCTGCTTTCCAGGAAGGATCGCTGTTGACCGTTTGGACGAAGCCGTCAGCGTACTCGATGTCCAGCTGGCCAAGGAAGGCCAGTTCTGAGCCGTAGAAGGCTGAGTTGCCGTTGAAGGATAGGTTGCCGCGATACCACCCGTTCCCTAGGGATACGCCCAGGACGTTGGTGGGCTGCAACAGGTTGGTGATGTTGTGAGTGCTGTAGCGCAGGCGCCACTCGTAGGAGCTCCAACCGGGGCTGAGGACGTCTTCGCCTACAGGGCGCCCGTTGATCGTGGCTTCAAAGATTCCGAATGACGTGGCCCTGAGGATCGCCTGAACAGGTGAACCATGGTCTTCGACCAGTGTGAATTCCGTGCGAAGCAGCGGTGCGCCGTCGAAATCCTCATCGGGCGCGATCATCGATGCGGACCAAGTTAGTGCAGTCATGTGCTTCTTTCGATATCTGGTGGAACGGTTCTATGATGCTCGGGCGCTGACGGACCCACTGGTCGTCGTGCCAGGGGGCCCGTTCCCGTCCACCGTCTGGTCAGATGGACCGGCGGATAGCGATTCTGATCGTGAACCTTGGAGCCATTCATTGGTGCGTTCGTTCACCAGGAACCTTTCAGCCATGCGGAGGTAGCCGGCGGTATTCGGGTGTAGCCCGTCGGGCAGGTCGGAGGCATCGTTTGGTCCGAACAGCTCCAGGCCGTTGAGGTAGTAGAGCGCAGAATCTGTCGCGGACCGGGCATTGACGATGTCGGTGAGGATTGAGCGGACGTCGGTGAGGTTCAGTGACCCGAAGTTCTGGTCAGGCATCGATGACGGAACGGTGCGAAGCTTCCCTGCTTCGATATCCCAGGTGATCGGGCCTGGGTCGTGCTCCTGCATCGGGCAGGCGATGGGGGAGATGAGAAGGATCGGAACGTCCGGTTTCGATTCCCTGATGGTGTCCAGGAAGGCGTGGACGGCGGGGATGAAGGTTCGGCGCTTCATCGTGTCTCCGTTGACGATGTTGATGCCAATCTTGAGGCTGATGAGGTCCGCGTCCAGGTCGCGGATGACGCGTGCGACGAAGTGGTCAAGGTGCGCACCCCCGCCGAAGGCCATCGAGGTGAGATTCAGGCCGAGCTTCCGGGCTGCCACTGCCGGCCATGTTGAGAGCGGCGAATCGGCCTCCGCGCAGTGGCTAATGGAACTGCCATAGTGCGTCCACCTGGGGAAGTTGGAGGATGCCGCGGCATGAACAGGCGCGTCGGCCTGCAGATCAAGAATCTCAATTGTCGCGTTGTTCGGAAGCCAGATCTCAACATCGCGGGCAGTGCCGTTCCCTCCGATCTCGAATACTAGCGAGGCAGGCTTCCCCGCATGGTGCTGTGGGGGACCGGAAATTTGGAGCAGATCGTAGGATCCTTCGGTTTCCCGTTGCTCGAGCGTTAGCTCGCCGCTGACGGCGCCGTATGTGACCTTGACAGAGTCCGGGTCCATGCCTGGGAAGAAGCGCCGTGTCGAGAGTGCGGTCAGCGTCAGCTGCGTCGCCGCTGTCGTCAGGGCAAGTCGGACTCCGGAGGGTTGTTCAGCATTGATCCTGAGCGTTTCCTCGTCATGGTAGGCGTCCACCGTTCGCGGAAGCCGGTGCGGAACCACACCTCTGGGGGTGTGTTCCAGGTCCAGGACTCCGCGGAGTGCGCGGACGATGAGCTCCCGGGTGGCTTCGCTCATGGTGTTCATGCCCGTACCGCGTTCAGGTCCAGGCCCCAACCGATGGGAAACAGCGGGTCCTTTGTATCCGAGGGCACATCGGGACAGCTCGCGGCAATGGCGTCCATGCTGCGAGGCAGTTCGAAGGGCAGCTTTCCGTGGGGGCGGGCCCGGCCGGTGAGGACGCTGAGGACTGCATCGTCGGACGCCCCGTAGTCAGCGACGATGGCGGTGGCGACACCAGCGAGGGGCGTCAGTATTGCGGGCCTTGTCAGTGTGACAACGAAGACAAGGGGAACCTGCTGGGCAATTGCCCGCATCTCCTCGATGTAGTCCTCGGAAAAGTCGAGGGACCCCTGTTCCATCCCACTTTCGAGGAAATAGGTGTCTCGTTCCTCATAGGGAGCATGAGATCGCACAATGGCGACCGTCGCGTCTTCCAACGGTGACGGCGTCCATCCTGCCGGCAACGCCGATGCTTCGATGTGGACGAGGTAGGCCTTCTGCGGCTCGGCCACCGGGAGCAGCGGTCGTCCCTCTACGTCCTTGTTCGTGAGCACAGTGAGGGACGCTGCCTGCGTGGCCCTGCCCAGATCGATGTGTTCGGGGGACCCGATCTCCACGTTTCCGTCACCTGTGCCCGGGGTCGTGATGCCCAGGTCACGCATCAGTGCGACATTGCGGCGGACGGACTCGTCGAGACGGTACTCGCTGAGGTCGCCGGACTCGATGAGACTGACAACCAGTTCGGTGTCGCTTTCACCGCCGAACTGGTCGACGCCAGCTTCGAGAAGCTTTTTGACACGTTGGTGGCGGTTCAGGTGTTCCACGCCCCAGGCGCGGGCCGGGAAGGGTTTGCCGAAAACGGTCGCGTCGGTGATGAGGCCGAAGTCGCTGAGGATGATCCCGTCGAATCCGAGTTCCTCGCGGAGCAGCGTGGTGAGGATTTGTCGGTTGAAGGCGAAGCCAACTTCCTCGACGGGTTTACCGTTGAGGGTCAGTCCTACCGGCATGCCGTAGTAGGGCATGATCGCTGCCGTGCCGGCGTCGATCGCGGCTTCGAAGGGGAGCAGGTGGTCGCGCAGTCGGCCGCCCGGGTAGACCTGCTCGCGTCCGTACGGGAAGTGCGGGTCCTCGCCGTCGAGCTGGGGGCCGCCTCCCGGGAAGTGCTTTGTCGTCGCGGCGATGCTGGTTGGTCCCAAGGTGGGGCCCTGCAGGCCCTCGAGGTATGCCCGGAGGAGGGTCGCTGTGAGATGGGGGTCGGCGCCGAAGGATTGGGCCTGCCGGGCCCATCGCGGTTCCGTGGCCAGGTCGACTTGGGGGTGAAGCGCCATGCGGATGCCCATGGCGAGGTAGTCCTGCCGAACGATGTCGGCGAAGGTCCGCACGGCGTCGGGGTCACGGAGGGCGCCCAGTCCGATAGGTTCCGGCCATTGCGAGACGCCGCTTGCGCGGTGGCTTGCCCCTGCGTTTTGGATGAATGAGTGCCGTGGGTCGGTTGAGAAGATGATGGGTAGCTTTGACCCGGTGGACGTAGCGAGGTCCTGCAGGGTCTGGAGTACCTTGTCAGCCTTGGCCGGCTCGGGCATGCCTGCGAGGCAGAAGTAGCGGATGCCCTTGTCTACTATTTGATGCCGCAACGAGCCGCCGCCCAGTGGGGAGGGTGCGTCGAGGTCGAGATCCTCGCCGATCATCACTATGGGCTGGAAGAGCAGGCCAATCTTCTGCTCGATGGTGAGGTCGCCGATGATTTCGTCGACACTCCTGCTGTGTGCCGTCGATGTGCCCGTGGGATTCATGCGTGGGTCCGTTGTTTCTCGTCGAGGCTGGAAGTCATTGTGGCCGCCCGTGCCTGCCGGCGTTCGGCTTGGCGTTTGGGATTGGCTACGGGGGCTGCCAGAAGGAGGCGTTGGGTGTAGGGGTGTTCGGGTGCGGTGGTGACTTTGG
>NZ_JBNHFD010000107.1:0-11456 GCF_059089865.1 Arthrobacter sp. Y3221157 | reverse complement strand
AACAAAGCTCGAGGGCCTGAGCCCGGTGCAATACCGAACCCAGGCCCTCGCGGCTTAGGATCTTATTTGGCCAGTCCAACTATCGGGGACCAGTTCAAACCGGCAGGGGTCCTTTTCGTGGTCAGAAAGGCTAAGCCTTCTTCTTCCTTTCCGGCCAGGGGCCGAGCTTTTCCTTGTTGCTGATGACATCCCCCGCGCGGGTGGAGTCGGCAAGGTCGCCCACCTTGTGGACCTTCAGCGAGTTGGTGGAACCGGCCTTTCCGGGAGGGGAACCGGCGGCGATGACCACAAGGTCACCGTCCTGCACAAGGCCCATTTCTTCGAGGCTGCGGTCAACCTGCGCGGTCATGGCATCGGTGTGGTCCACCATCTGCACCAGGACCGGCTGGATGCCCCACGTCAGCGCCAGCTGGTTCCAGACCTGCTCCACGGGAGTGAACGCGAACACCGGCTTGATCGGGCGCAGGCGGGACAGGCGGCGGGCCGAGTCGCCGGACTGTGTGAACGCACAGATGTACTTTGCGTCCAGCTGGTCGGCGATTTCGACGGCGGCACGGGTGATGGCGCCGCCACGGGTCTTGGGCTTGGTCCCCAGCGGGGGGACGCGCTCCAGGCCGTGGACCTCGGTGGACTCGATGATCCGGGCCATGGTCTTGACCGTGTCGATCGGGTACTTGCCCACGCTGGTCTCACCGGACAGCATGACGGCGTCGGCACCATCCAGCACGGCGTTGGCGCAGTCGGAGGCCTCCGCACGGGTGGGGCGCGGGTTGTCGATCATGGACTCCAGGACCTGGGTGGCCACAATGACGGGCTTGGCCCAGCGGCGTGCCAGCTCAATGGCGCGCTTCTGCACGATCGGCACTTCCTCCAAAGGAAGCTCCACGCCCAGGTCGCCACGGGCAACCATGATCGCGTCGAACGCGTCAATGATTTCCGGCAGCTGGTCAACAGCCTGCGGCTTTTCGATCTTGGCGATGACCGGCACACGTCGTCCTTCCTCGTCCATGATCTCGTGCACCCGCGTGATGTCCGAGGCGTCACGGACGAAGGACAGGGCCACCAGGTCCACGCCGCGGCGCATCGCCCAGCGCAGGTCGTCCTCATCCTTTTCGCTCAGCGCCGGCACGTTCACGGCCACGCCGGGCAGGTTGATGCCCTTGTTGTTGGACACCATGCCGCCCACGGTCACCTCGGCGACCACCTTGACGTCGTCGACAGCTACGGCGCGCAGGGCCACCTTGCCGTCGTCGATCAGCAGTGCGTCGCCCACGTTGACGTCCTCGGTGAGGCTCTTCAGAGTGGTGGAGCAGATGTCCTTGGTGCCGGGAACATCCTCGGTGGTGATGGTGAAGGTGTCACCGACGGCGAGGGCGTGCGGGCCGTCAACGAAACGGCCCAGGCGGATCTTGGGACCCTGGAGGTCGGCCATGATGGCCACGGCCTTGCCCAGGTCCGCTGCCGCCTTGCGGACGTTTTCGTAGGTGTTGTCATGCACGGTGTAGTCGCCGTGGCTCATGTTCATCCGGGCGACGTCAACACCTGCTTCCAGCACCGCGAGGGTGTTTTCATAGCTGGCAATCGCCGGGCCGAAAGTAGCCACAATTTTTGCGCGTCTCATATACCTACCCTATTGGTCACTTGCATTGGTTAAGTTGTCGCGGGGGTGAACTTCTGCCCGCAGGTGCAGCGCTAGAGGACGGCGATGGCGCGGTCCGTCGGCGCGACGGGAGCGGGAAGGATGGTGCTTCCCATCAGGTACTTGTCCACGGCGGCAGCCGCTGCGCGGCCTTCGGCGATGGCCCACACGATGAGGGACTGTCCGCGCCCGGCGTCGCCGGCCACGAAAACGCCCTCGGTGTTGGTCATGTAGTAGCCGTCGCGTGCCACGTTGCCGCGGCCGTCGAATTCGGCCTTCACCTGTTCAGTGATGCCCGCAGGCTCGGCGCCGGTGAAGCCCAGCGACAGGAACACCAGGTCCGCGGGGATGATGCGTTCCGTGCCGGCCTTGGGAAGGCGCTTGCCGTCAACGAATTCGGTCTCCGCGACCTTGACGCCGGTCAGCTTGCCGTCCTCGCCCACGAACTCGACGGTGGAGGCGAGGTATGTGCGCTCACCGCCTTCCTCGTGGGCGCTGGCCACCTCGAACAGGGTGGGGAACGTCGGCCAGGGCTGGTGCGCGGCGCGCTCGGCCGGCGGCTGCTTGCCGATGGCCAGCGTGGTCACGGACGCAGCACCGTGCCGGTGCGCGGTGCCGAGGCAGTCGGCGCCGGTGTCGCCGCCGCCGAGGATCACCACGTGCTTGCCCTGGGCGTGGATCTGGTTTTCGATGGTCTCCCCCGCCACGGCGCGGTTGGCCGGCACCAGGTAGTCCATGGCGAAGTGGATGCCGTCCAGGTCCCGGCCCGGGATGGGCAGGTCGCGCGGAACGGTGGCGCCGGTGCACACCACGACGGCGTCGTAGCGGCGCCGCAGCTGCTCCCACGTCACGTCGGTGCCGACGGCGACGCCGGTCCGGAAGCGGGTGCCTTCCGCCTTCATCTGCTCGACGCGGCGGTCCACCTGCTCCTTTTCCATCTTGAAGTCCGGGATGCCATAGCGGAGCAGGCCGCCGATCTTGTCATCGCGTTCGTAGACGGCAACGGTGTGGCCCACGCGGGTGAGCTGCTGGGCCACGGCCAGGCCGGCGGGGCCGGAGCCTACGACGGCCACCGTCTTGCCGGTGAGGCGCGCCGGCGGCAGCGGGTGGACCCAGTTGTTGTCCCACGCTTCGTCGATGATGGACACCTCAACCTGCTTGATGGTGACTGCAGGCTGGTTGATCCCCAGCACGCAGGACGCCTCACAGGGGGCGGGGCAGAGCCGGCCGGTGAATTCGGGGAAGTTGTTCGTGGCATGCAGCCGCTCGATCGCTTCCTCGCCCTTGTCCCGCCACATGAGGTCGTTCCACTCGGGAATCAGGTTGCCCAGCGGACAGCCCTGATGGCAGAACGGGACGCCACAGTCCATGCAGCGGCCGGCCTGGGCCTTCAGGGTGCCCTTTTCCTGCGCTTCGTAGACTTCCTTCCAGTCCATGATGCGGACGGGAACGGGACGGCGCGGCTGGGTTTCACGCTGGCGTACTTTCAGAAATCCGCGTGGATCAGCCACCGGTCACCTCCAGGATTCGAGACCATACTTCTTCGCCGTCGGGGTCAAGGCCCTCTTCGATGGCGTCGAGACGGGTTTGCAGCACGGCCGCGTAGTCGCGCGGCAGCACCTTGGTGATGCGGGCGGCGGTGTCGTCGAAGTTCTCGAGGAGGCGCGCAGCCAGCTGGGAGTCAGTTTCTTCAACGTGCTTGACCAGCAGGCCGTGCACAATGTCGCGGTCCTCGGCGTCCAGCTCGCGGAGCTGGAGTTCGCCGGACTGCAGGGCGTCCTTGTTGACCTTGGCGGTATCCAGGTCCAGGACGTACGCGGTACCGCCAGACATGCCGGCGCCGAAGTTGCGGCCGGTGCGGCCGATAATCAGGGTCTGGCCGCCGGTCATGTACTCGCAGCCGTGGTCGCCAATGCCTTCGACGACGGCGGTGGCACCGGAGTTGCGGACCAGGAAGCGTTCGCCCACCTGGCCGCGCAGGAACATCTCGCCGCTGGTGGCGCCGTAGCCGATGACGTTGCCGGCGATGACATTCGTCTCCGCCTTGAACACATTGGTGCGGTCCGGGCGGACGATAATCCGGCCGCCGGAGAGGCCCTTGCCCACGTAGTCGTTCGAGTCGCCGTACAGCCGCAGGGTGATGCCTGCGGGCAGGAAGGCGCCCAGGGACTGTCCGGCGGTACCGTTCAGCGTGACGTCGATGGTGTCCGTGGCAAGCACGTCGGTACCAAAGGTCTTGGTGACCACGTGGCCGAGCATGGTGCCCACGGAGCGATCCGTGTTGATGACGTCCACGGTGATCTTCACCGGGCTGCGGTCCGTCAGGGCCTCAGTGGACATGGTGATCAGCCGCTGGTCGAAGTGCTTGTCCAGCTCGTGGTTCTGGCCGGTCATGTTGCGCAGCGGAGCGTCGTCGTCGAACTCGAGCCCGTGCAGGATCGGGTCCAGGTCCAAGCCGTCGGCCTTCCAGTGGTCGATCGCGTCGCGGGTGTCCAGGACCTCGGCGTGGCCGATGGCCTCTTCCAGGCTGCGGAAGCCCAGCTCGGCCAGGATCTCTCGGACTTCCTCCGCCAGGAACTCGAAGAAGTTGACCACGAACTCGGGCTTGCCGGTGAACCGGGCGCGGAGCTCCGGGTTCTGCGTTGCAACGCCCACCGGGCAGGTGTCCAGGTGGCAGACGCGCATCATGATGCAGCCTTCCACCACCAGCGGGGCGGTGGCGAAGCCGAACTCCTCGCCGCCCAGCAGGGCTGCGATCACAACGTCGCGGCCGGTCTTCAGCTGGCCGTCAACCTGCACCACCACGCGGTCGCGCAGGCCGTTGAGCATCAGGGTCTGCTGCGTCTCGGCGAGGCCGAGTTCCCACGGGACACCGGCGTGCTTGAGCGAGTTCAGCGGCGAGGCGCCGGTTCCGCCGTCGTGGCCGGAGACAAGCACGACGTCGGCCTTCGCCTTGGTCACGCCCGACGCCACGGTGCCGATCCCGACTTCCGACACCAGCTTCACGTGCACGCGGGCCGAGGGGTTGGCGCGCTTGGCATCGTAGATGAGCTGCGCAAGGTCCTCGATCGAGTAGATGTCGTGGTGAGGCGGCGGGGAGATCAGGCCGACGCCGGGGGTCGAGTGGCGGGTGCGGGCCACCCAGGGGTAGACCTTCTGCGCCATCAGCTGGCCGCCTTCACCGGGCTTGGCGCCCTGGGCCATCTTGATCTGGATGTCGTCGGCGTTGGTCAGGTAGAGGCTGGTCACGCCGAAACGTCCGGAGGCGATCTGCTTGACGGCGGACCGGCGCTCCGGGTCCATCAGGCGGTCCACGTCCTCGCCGCCCTCACCGGTGTTGGACTTGCCGCCCAGCCGGTTCATGGCGATGGCCAGCGTTTCGTGGGCCTCCTGCGAGATGGAGCCGTAGCTCATCGCGCCGGTGGAGAACCGCTTGACGATGCTGGAAACGGGCTCAACTTCCTCGAGCGGAACCGCCGGGCGGTCGTTCTTGAACTTGAGCAGGCCGCGCAGCGTCATCAGGTTGCTGGACTGGTCGTCCACGCCCTTGGTGTAGGCCTTGAAGATGTCGTAGCGGCGTTCGCGGGTGGCGTGCTGCAGCCGGAAGACCGTCTCCGGGTTGAACAGGTGTGGTTCGCCGTCGCGGCGCCACTGGTACTCGCCGCCGCCCAACAGGGGGCGGTGGGGCTGCTCGATGCCGCCCTCGGGGTACGCCATCTGGTGGCGTGCCGAGACCTCGGCGGCGATGACGTCCAGGCCCACCCCGCCCAGCTGGGAGTGGGTGCCGGCGAAGAATTCGTCCACCAACTCCTGGCCGAGGCCGAGCGCTTCGAAGGTCTGGGCGCCGGTGTAGGACGCCACGGTGGAGATGCCCATCTTGGACATGATCTTCAGGACGCCCTTGCCGAGGCCCTTGATCAGGTTGTAGACGCCGTCCTGCGGGGTGACGCCGGTGACGTCGCCGGCAGCGATCAGCTGCTCCACGGATTCCATGGCCAGGTACGGGTTCACGGCGGACGCGCCGTAGCCGATGAGCACGGCCACGTGGTGCGTTTCGCGCACGTCGCCTGCCTCGACCACCAGGGCGGTCTTGGTGCGGTTGGCGCTGCGGAGCAGGTGGTGGTGCACGGCGCTGACCAGGAGCAGGGACGGGATGGGTGCCCACTGCGCGTTGGAGTCACGGTCCGAGAGCACGATGTACTGCACGCCGCGGTTGATGGCGCCGGAAACCTGCTCGCAGATCTCGGTAAGCCGGGAACGCAGGGCGTTCTCGCCACCCTCGGGGCGGTACAGGCCGCGGACCCTCATGGCCACGCGGTTGCCGTCGGCGTCCTCGATGTTGGCGATCTTGGCCAGCTGGTCGTTGTTGATCACGGGGAACGGAAGCTGGACCTGCTGCTGGCGGACCTGCTTGGTATCCAGCAGGTTGCCGGTGGGGCCGATGGCGCACGTCAGGGAAGTGACCAACTCTTCGCGGATGGCGTCCAGCGGCGGGTTGGTGACCTGCGCGAAGGACTGCACGAAGTAGTCGAAGAGCAGCCGGGGGCGCTTGGACAGCACGGCAACCGGGGTGTCGGAACCCATGGCGCCCAGCGGTTCGGCACCGGTGCGGGCCATCGGGCCCAGCAGGATCTTCAGTTCCTCGGTGGTGTAGCCGAAGGTGCGCTGGCGGATGTTCACGGACGCGGCCGTGTGGACCACGTGCTCGCGCTCGGGAAGGTCGTTCAGGTCGATCAGGTTGTCCTTGACCCAGTCTGCCCACGGGTTGGCGGCGGCAACCTCTGCCTTGACCTCTTCATCATCGATGATGCGGCCCGCGTCGGTGTCCACCAGGAACATCTTGCCGGGCGAGACGCGGCCCTTCTTGACCACCTTGGAAGGTTCGACGTCGATGACGCCCACCTCGGACGCGAAGACGATCAGGCCGTCTTCGGTGATCCAGAAGCGGCCGGGACGCAGGCCGTTGCGGTCCAGGGTTGCGCCCACGAGGTTGCCGTCGGTGAAGGACACGGCGGCGGGGCCGTCCCACGGCTCCATCAGCAGCGAGTGGTACTCGTAGAACGCGCGGCGGGCCGGATCCATGGTGGCGTGGTTTTCCCATGCCTCCGGGATCATCATCATGATCGCGTGCGTGATGGGGCGGCCGGAGAGCCACAGGAGTTCCGCCACCTCGTCGAACGATGCGGAGTCGGAGGCGCCGGGCGTGCAGATGGGGTACAGCTCTTCGGGCGCGTCGCCGAGCAGCGGGTTGGCCAGCTGGGACTGCCGTGCGCGCATCCAGTTGCGGTTGCCCTTGACCGTGTTGATCTCGCCGTTGTGGGCGATGGTACGGAAGGGCTGCGCCAGCGGCCAGGACGGGAACGTGTTGGTGGAGAAGCGCGAGTGGACAATAGCCAGCTTGGTCTTGAAGCGCTTGTCCGAGAGGTCCGGGTAAAAGGGCTCCAGCTGGGCGGTTGTGAGCATGCCCTTGTACACGATGGTGCGCGAGGACAGCGACGGGAAGTAGACGCCGAACTTGTTCTGGGCGCGCTTGCGGATACGCCAGGCGCGGGCATCGAGTTCGTTGCGGTCCAGTTCCTCGCCCGTGGCGGACCCGAGGAAGGGCTGGGAGAAGTAGGGCATGCAGGCGCGGGCCATCGCGCCCACCAAGTCGGCGACGACGGGCACTTCGCGCCAGCCGAGGACCTTCAGGCCCTCGTCTGCGGCTAGCCCCTCGATGCCGGCTTTCGCGGCATCGGCTTCCCGCCGTTCAGCAGGCAGGAACGCCGTGCCGGCCACGTACTGGCCGGGAGCGGGAAGTTCGAACTCGGTGACCGCCCGGAAGAACTCGTCCGGGATCTGCATCAGGAGGCCGGCGCCGTCACCGGTGCCTTCATCGGCGCCCACGGCACCACGATGCTCGAGGTTGCGCAGGGCGGTGAGTGCGGCGTCAACGATGTCGTACCCGGGTTCGCCGCGGAGCGTTGCGATGATCGCAAGGCCGCAAGCGTCCTTCTCCTGCTCGGGGTTGTAGAGCCCGGCGGCCTCCGGCAGGGCTGCGAAGCGCTTGAACGGCGACAAGGCAGCCTCGGGCTGATCCGGTTCGGACCAGCTGGGAGTGTGCAGAGTTTGGGTCATGGAAGACGTCCTTCCTCCTGATCGTGCGTATGGAAGGGACACCATTGGCCCCACTCGTCAGGCCCCAGATGATGGGCACAACAAAGTGTTACTACATGGAAATTGTAGGTCAGCCCGGCCTGCTGAACTAACGGTTGCAGAGGCCCCTGCCCAAGGCTCCAGCCGGCAGCAGCTCTATGCTGCGCGGGTGGGGCCCCATGCCACGACATTGTGGTTCCGGGAGCTCCGAGCGGTGGCTCTGCTGCCCTCGTGTGGCCGGCGCTTACTTGCTGGTGCCGGCCTCCGATGCGGATCCTGTGGCTGTGCTGCCGGAGTGTCCGGCAGCGGTGGCATCCGTCCCGGGCATTGCGCCGGAGGGTGCCGCCGTGGCCTCTTCCGTGGGGGCGGAATCGAGCCTGGAACCGTTTTGGTTATCAGGGAGATTATCACGCGCTTCACTATCTGAGACAACCGGGTCCGTATCACGGACCCCGTCTTCGGTGGCTCCAGCGTCGCCGGTGACGGCCGGTTCCGCCGGTTCCCGCCCCGGAAGATAGACGGTATCGGGCTCCGGGCGGCCCTTCCTGCCCAGCAGGATGAAGACCACCAGCGCAGTCACAAAGACGAAAATACTGGTCCAGACATTGAGCCGGGTGGTGAGGCCGAAGAGCGAGATCTGCTCCGCGTCATCGATCCGCATGGCCTCAATCCACACCCGTCCCAGGGTGTAGTACATGGCGTACAGCCAGAACAGCCGGCCGCGGCGGAAGTTGAACCTGCGGTCCAGGACGAGCAGGAGCGCGACGCCGGCAAGGTTCCAGAGCGATTCATACAGGAACGTCGGGTGGAACAGGGTCCCGGCGGGAACGCCCGCGGGGAAGTTCGCGTTGTCAGCGTCGATCTCCAGGCCCCACGGCACCGTGGTGGGCCCGCCGAAGAGTTCCTGGTTGAACCAGTTGCCCCAACGGCCAATGGCCTGGGCCAGCAGCAGGCCCGGCACGGCGGCGTCCATGAAAGCGGGAAGCCTGACGCCTGCACGGCGGCAGCCGATCCACGCGCCCAGGACGCCGAGCACCACGGCACCCCAGATTCCCAGGCCGCCGCGCTGGATCTGCGGGATGAGGGAAAGGTCGCCCGTGCCGTCGAAGCCGGGACCGAAGTAGGCGTCGGGCGACGAGAACACGTGGTACAGGCGGCCGCCGATGATGCCAAACGGAATGGCCCAGACCACGATGTCCCAGACGCTTCCCTCAGGCGCGCCGCGCTTGGCCCAGCGGACCGAGGTCAGCCAGAGACCCGCCACGATGCCCGCCAGGATGCAGAGGGCGTAGGCGTGGATGCGCAGCGTCCCCCACGGCAGGGGGATGTCGAATCCGGACCAGTCCGGGCTGGGAATGCTGGCGGGTACCAGGGCTGCTGCCTGGAGGAGGCTCTGCATTGGTTACGCTTCTTCCCTGGCAAGCCCGGAGCTGAGCTCCCTGGCAAGGGAGCCGACGGCGTCCACGCCGCCGGTACCCAGTGCGGACACCAATGCGGTGCCCACAATGACGCCCTCGGCGTAGGCGGCGATTTCGCGGACCTGGTCGGCGTTGGAGACGCCCAGGCCTACGCACACGCGCTCCGCCCCGGCGGCGTGCGCCGCGGCCACGACGTTCCGGGCGGCGGTGCTCACTGAGGAACGGGCACCGGTGACGCCCATGATGGAGACGGCGTAGACGAAGCCGCGGCTGGCGTCGACGGTCCGCTGCATGCGTTCGGCAGTGGACGACGGCGCAACGAGGAACACGCGGTCCAGCCCGTACTTGTCCGAGGCGGCCATCCATTCGTCGGCCTCGTCCGGGATGAGGTCGGGCGTGATGAGCCCGGCTCCCCCGGCCTCGGCCAGGCGACGGGAGAATTCGTCCACGCCCATCCGGACCACGGGGTTCCAGTACGTCATCACCAGGACGGCGGCGTCGGTCTTGCTTGTGATGCCGGCGACCACGTCGAAGACCTGCCGGACGGAGAAGCCGTTGGCCAGCGCCTGCGTGGTGGCGGCCTGGATGACCTGCCCGTCCATCACGGGATCGGAGTACGGGATGCCGACTTCGATCAGGTCGGCACCGTTCTCCGCCAGGGCGATGCCCGCGGCGATGCTTTCCTCCACGGAGGGGTAGCCGGCGGGCAGGTAGCCGACGAGCGCTGCACGGCCTTCGGCGCGGGCCTTGTCGATGGCCGCCGCCGACTTGCTGGTCGTCTGTGCCTTGCCCGTCATCTGCGCGCTGCTCACAACTGCTCTCCCTCTTTGCCGATTTCCGATTCCGCGGAATCCTTGTCCAACAGGTTGAACCACTCGGCGGCGGTGGCCACGTCCTTGTCGCCACGGCCGGACAGGTTCACGATCACGATCTTGTCCCGCGCGGCAGCGGCGTCCTCCGCGGCGAGGCGCTGGCCCACCTTGATGGCCCCGGCCAGGGCGTGCGAGGACTCGATGGCGGGGATGATGCCCTCCGTGCGGCAGAGGAGCCGGAAGGCCTCCATGGCCTCGCCGTCCGTGATGGGCTCGTAGTTCACCCGCCCGATGTCGGCGAGGTAGGAGTGCTCCGGCCCCACACCCGGGTAGTCGAGGCCCGCGGAGATGGAGTGCGACTCGATGGTCTGGCCGTCGTCGTCCTGCATAAGGTAGGAGCGGGCGCCATGGAGGACGCCGGGCTTGCCCAACGTGATGGTGGCGGCATGGCGTCCGGTGTCCACGCCGTCGCCGCCGGCTTCGAAGCCGTAGATCTTGACCGAGGGGTCATCGAGGAAACCGTGGAAGATGCCGATGGCGTTGGATCCGCCGCCGATGCAGGCACACACGGCGTCCGGGAGGCGCCCTTCCTGCTCCAGGATCTGCGCGCGCGCCTCTTCGCCGATGACCTCGTGGAAGTAGCGGACCATGGCGGGGAACGGGTGGGCCCCCGCAGCGGTGCCCAGCAGGTAGTGGGTGTTGTGCACGTTCGCCACCCAGTCGCGCAGGGCCTCGTTGATGGCGTCCTTGAGGGTCTGTGAGCCGCTGGTGACGGGAATGACGGTGGCCCCCAGCAGTTCCATCCGGGCCACGTTCAGCGCCTGGCGGCGGCAGTCCTCGGCGCCCATGTAGACCACGCACTCCAGCCCCATCAGGGCGGCGGCCGTTGCGCTGGCCACACCGTGCTGGCCGGCGCCGGTTTCGGCGATGACGCGGGTCTTGCCCATGCGCTTGGCGAGCAGGGCCTGGCCCAGCACGTTGTTGATCTTGTGCGATCCGGTGTGGTTGAGGTCCTCGCGCTTGAGGAACACCCGCACTCCCCCGGCGTGTTCGGAGAACCGCTTGGCTTCGGTCAGCAGCGAGGGGCGGCCCGAGTAGTTCTTGTTCAGGTCTGCGATCTGGGCCCGGAATTCGGGATCGTTCTTCGCCTTGTCGAAGGTCTCCTCGAGTTCGTCCAGGGCTGCGATCAGGGACTCGGGCATCCAGCGTCCGCCGTAGCTGCCGAAGTACGGCCCCGGGGCGTGCCGGAGGGAGCCGCCCGCCAGGAATGCGTCCGCGGCCTTGTTGTCAGCGTTTCCTGAGGGTGCGTCGGCCATCAGTCCCGTCCTGTTCGAAGTTGATCGGTCAAAAGTTTGGTCCGGCCGGGGCCGGGATGAGTGCCGGGCATCGCTGCCGTTCGTCCACGGCCGTGCGGCCGCGAGGCGGACAGCGCAGCAGGTCAGCCGCGGGCGG